>CACZTA010000257.1 GCA_902783935.1 uncultured Lachnospiraceae bacterium
ACCTGATACTGCAGCGTCTTGATGTTGACGCCCATGTTCTTCGGGTTCATGAGGCCGTTTTCCAGATACTTCTCGCGGATCGGGCGGAAATATTCTGCGATCTCAGCCAGGATGCCGAGGTCAAGACCTGTGTCATACGGAGTATCCTTGAATGCAGCCACCATAACTTCCGTCGCCGGCTGGGATGTGCCGAGCGCGAACGGGCTCATGGCGCAGTCGAGAATGTCGCAGCCTGCTTCCGCGGCCTTCATGTAGGTCATGGAAGCTTCGCCGGATGTGTAGTGTGTATGAAGCTCGATCGGGAGCTTCGTGTTTTCCTTCAGGGCCGTGACCAGTTCCGTCGCCGCATAGGGAAGCAGGAGGCCGGCCATATCCTTGATGCAGATGGAATCGGCGCCCATCGCTTCGATCTCTTTCGCCATTCTGGTCCAGTAATCGAGCGTGTAGGCCTTGCCGAGTGTATAGGAAAGCGCGATCTGTGCTTCGCCCTTCTCCTTCTTTGTCGCGCGGACAGCTGTCTCAAGATTGCGCAGGTCATTCAGGCAGTCGAAAATTCTGATGACATCGATGCCGTTTGCGATTGATTTCTGCACAAAATATTCCACGACATCATCCGGATACGGTTTGTAACCGAGAATGTTCTGGCCGCGGAAAAGCATCTGCAGCTTGGTCTTCTTGAAGCCATCGCGGAACTTGCGCAGACGGATCCACGGATCTTCGTGCAGGAAGCGGAGCGCGGAGTCGAAGGTCGCGCCGCCCCAGCATTCCACTGCGCGGAAACCGACCTGATCCAGCTTGTCGACGATGGGGACCATCTCGTCCGTCGTCATACGTGTCGCGATCAGGCTCTGGTGAGCGTCGCGGAGCACGGTCTCAGTAATCTGAACTGGTTTTTTTACAGTTTCAGCCATTCCAAATGTCCTCCAAAATCAATGTATGTGACGGATAGGCCGCACAGCGGGCGGCCTTTCCGCTTCATGTCAGATACCGTAGATCGCCATAAAGGTTCCGGCGGCCACGGCGGTACCGATAACACCCGCGACGTTCGGCCCCATGGCGTGCATCAGAAGGAAGTTCGTGGGGTCTGCCTCCGCGCCCACTTTCTGGGCGACACGGGCGGCCATCGGCACTGCCGAGACCCCGGCCGAACCAATCAGCGGGTTGATCCTCCCGTGGGTAACCTTCTTCAGAAGCTGGCCCAGCCAGCACCCGCCGGCTGTACCGAATATGAAGGCGACAAGTCCGAGGACAACGATCTTCAGGGTGCTGACATTGAGGAATGCAGCCGCACTCGTCGTCGCACCGACAGATGTGCCGAGGAAGATGACGACGATGTACATCATCGCATTGCTGGCTGTCTCGGCGAGCTGGTAGACGACGCCTGATTCACGGAACAGGTTGCCGAGCATCAGCATGCCGACGAGCGGAGCAGTCGTGGGAAGGATCATGCAGACCACGATCGTGATGATGATCGGGAAGAGAACCTTCTCAAGTTTCGAAACCGGGCGGAGCTGTCCCATCTTGATCTTCCTGTCCGCTTCGGTGGTGAACAGTCTCATCACCGGCGGCTGGATAATCGGAACGAGGGACATGTAGGAATAGGCCGCCACGGCGATCGGGCCGAGGAGTTCGGTCTGTCCGAGCTTGGTCGCCAGGAAGATCGAGGTCGGGCCGTCCGCGCCGCCGATAATGGAGATGGCAGCCGCGGATTTGCCGTTAAATCCGAGGAAGATCGCAAGGAAATAAGCGACATAGATACCGAGCTGGGCCGCTGCGCCCATCAGGAAAGAGATGGGGTTTGCAATCAGCGGACCGAAGTCTGTCAGTGCGCCAACGCCCATGAAGATCAGCGAAGGCAGAAGACTCCATTCATCCAGAATATAGAAGTAATGCAGCATACCGCCGACACCGTTCGCGGAATCAGCAGGGCTCAGCATAATATCCGGATAGATATTAACGAGCAGCATGCCGAATGCGATCGGGACCAGCAGCAGAGGCTCATACCCTTTTGCGATTGCCAGATACAGGAACACCAGAGCCACGACGATCATGACGTAATTTCCCCAATTAAGATTGAGGAACGCGGTCTGCTGTGCCAGATTTGACAGCGTTTCAAGAATATTCATCTATCAGACCTCCGAAATGTCAGTTCATGGTTGCGAGCAGATCACCTGTATTCACCTGTGCACCGGCTGCAACTTCGATGGAAGCGATTGTGCCGCCTTCGGGAGCAACAACAGGGATCTCCATCTTCATGGATTCGAGAACGATGACGGTGTCGCCTGCATTGACGGAATCACCGACCTTGACCGGAATATTGAAAACCTTGCCGGGAACGGATGCAGCGATCTCAATGCCGCCTGCGGAGCCGGAAGAAGCCGGGGCCGGAGCCGGTGCTGCCGGAGCAGGAGCCGGAGCGGGCGCTGCTGCCGGAGCCGGTGCTGCCGCCGGGGCTGCTGCCGGTGCGGCTGCTGCAGTTCCTTCTTCAACTGTTACACTGTATGCGGTGCCATTCACTGTAATCGTATAATTCTTCATTTTATTCCTCCTGTGCGGGCATCAGCGCCACTTATTGTTATGAAGACGTTTGATGGAACGGACCACATAGCCTTCCACCTGAGTTCCTTCCGATGCCGCGATCGCAGCCGCGATCACCGCAACGAGTTCTGCATTCTTTGCAAGATCGATCTCTTCCGCTGTCTGAACCGGTGCCGCAGCGGCAGCAGGGGCAGCTTTGGCCGGTGCCGGTGCAGGTGCGCTCTTCTTCGGAGCATCCTTCTTCTGGGGCTTCACTTCACCGCCCTTCTGCAGGAAGCGGAAGCAGCTGATGATGAGGCTCAGGCCGACCAGCACGCAGAATACCACGAGAAGACCTGTGATCGTATTGGAGCCGGCTGTCGCCATCTTGCTCCCTAACGTTTCCTTAGAATCGTCCGAGTACTCCAGAATGGAAGCGGAAATCGGATTCAGCGACTTGTCATAATTGATCGTCAGCTGCATCTGCCCGCCGTCCTCTCCGGTGAGGATCATGCGGTCTACGAACCCGTTGTCCGCCTTTTCGGCATCCTGGACGAGCACATCCTTGATCTTTCCGTGCGTACCCTCAAACTGCTGCATGCGGTTGAGAAGGTCATTGCTGAACGGAACCGTCACGAAGCACTGTCCTTCAGCGAGCTTCTGCTCAAACGTTGCGGAGTCAATACTTGTCAGGAACTGCGGGAAATGCTCGCCTGTATAAGTCCTGACCGACTCCAGATTTGCTGCCTTGATGGCCTCCTGGTTCTCTGCTTCGATCTGGGAGGATGTCTTGTCGCATCCCGTAAGTCCCACAGAGATTATCATAACGCACAGGAGCGCCATGAATATTTTCTTCAGGTTTTTCATCGACGCCGCCTTTCTCAGACCGTGCCGTGCTTTTTGTCCGGACGGTCTTCGCGTTTTGTATAAAGCATCTCAAAAGCGCCGATGACATACTTCCTTGTGTCAGCGTCGCTGATGATGGTGTCCACATAACCTCTGCGGGCTGCAGAAGTCACGCTCTGCTGAAGTGCCGCGTAATCTGCTGCTGTCTGCCTCAGTGCAGCGGCATCAGCATCGCCGCACATAATCTTGGCGGCCATCTTCGGATCCATGGTGCCGATCTCGGCATCCGGCCATGCGTAGACCATGTCTGCGCCGATTGTCTTCGAGCCGAATACGACGTACGGGCTTCCGTAAGCCTTGCCTGTCACAACCGTTACTTTCGGAACCGTCGCTGAAGCATAAGCATAAGCCAGACGGCCCGCCGCCTTCGCTGCTCTCTTCTCGCTGAATTCCGACGCCTTGAAGGAAGTGACGTTCGCGAGCGTGAGCACCGGGATATTGAATGCGTCGCAGAAGCCGATGAATTCGGCTGCCTTGATCATGCCGCCCGCGCAGACCGTCGTGCCGCGTGTCGCAACGGCGCCGACCGTGTAGCCGTTCAGGCGGATAAATCCGGTCACGACGCATGTGCTGCGGCATCTCTGTGTCTCGAAGAAAATGCCGCTGTCGCTGAGAATCTTAAGCGTGTCCGCACCGTCTGCAAGTGTGGAGGCAAGGCCGGTGCATGCCCTGTTCAGGTCGTCCGCCACTTCGGCGCACGGGCCCTCGTCTTCGTTATTGGCAGGGAGCATCACGATGAGGTCTCTGATGGCCGCGCAGATCTCGGCTTCCGTTCCGCAGAAGTCTGCATTTCCGGCTTCCATCTGGAATGCTGCGGAAGATGTGTCAACTTTGTCGGCCGAATTCCCCTCGATGGCATCCGGTGAATTGACAAACAGTTTTGCATCCGTCTCAATGAACGTAAAGTCAGAGAGGGACGGAATCACCGACAGACCGCCGCCGCAGCTGCCGAAAACCGCTGTGATCTGAGGAATCAGGCCGGATGCCATGGCCTGTCTCTTCATGATCGCGCCGAGTGCCGCCAGTGCATCAGTAGACTCCTCGAGACGGATTCCGCCGCAGTCGAGCAGTCCGATGACCGGTGCGCCCGTTTTGCACGCCATTTTATAAAGACCCGTGATCTTCTTTGCGTGCATCTCGCCTATGGTTCCGCCGAGGACCGAGACATCCTGGCTGAATACATAGACGAGGCTGCCGTCAATTGTCCCGTATCCGGTGATGACACCATCGGAAGGAGCCGAGGCGGCAGACAGATTAAAATCGGTGCTTCTGGCTGTCACCTGTGCGCCGATTTCAACAAAGCTGTTCGCGTCAAGCAGGGATGCGATCCGACTGCCTGCAGCATTCTGTGTCTTACTCATCGTAAGTCCTCCATTTGATTATGAATATATGTAAACAAATTTATCATAATACAAAGAGGTGTCAAATTCAAGAGGTGCCTGCCGCCATCAGAAAATCAAATGCCCATATAAAAAGGCCATCACACCGGGTACTCAGTGCGATGGCCTTTTTCAGATTTCAACTTCTTCTTCCGCCTCTGCCCTGAAGTCCTCGACCTGCACAGGGCTGATCTCCGGCAGCGTCTCCTTGGAAGTGACGCCGAACTGCCGGAGGAACTCCTCCGTCGTCCCGAACAGGATCGGCCGGCCGGGCAGATTCGCGCGCCCGAGTTCCTTTACGAGGTCAAATTCCACCAGGCGGTTGACCGCATGGTCGCTGTTGACGCCCCTGATCCGCTCGATTTCCGCCTTCGTGACAGGCTGCTTATAGGCAATGACCGACAGCGTCTCGAGCAGCACGTCCGTGAGCTTCGGCTTCTTCGGCTGCAGCTCAAGCTTAATGAGCTGGGGATAATATTCCTTCCGCGTGCACATCTGCCAGGCATCGTCGAGTTCTATGATCATCGTGCCGTGCAGTTCCGCATTCCATGATTCCGCGAGCATTTTTACCGCTCTCCGCGCAGTCGCCGCATCGGTTTCAAGCGCCTTTCCGAGCTCCTCGGCACTGACGGCCCGCCCGGTCGCGAAAAGAACAGCCTCGACAGCCGCATACATTTCTTCTGTCTTCATCTCCTGTCACTCCTGCCCATTGTTTTCTTCTCTCTCATACAGTTCACGGATATGCGCCTCATCCGACCCTTCCACATATTCAATATAAATCTCGCCGTCTGTCTCTTCCTGGCTGGCTGTCAGGGCGCCGTAGCTGATCAGCTGCAGAACGACGAGAAATGTCACGACAATCTGCATCCGGCTCCCGGACTCCGTCAGGAGGTCGCGGAATGAATACTTCTTCTTCCGCGAAGAATACTTCAGGACGGATCCCAGCTTCTCCGGCAGCGAGACTTCCTCCTTCTCGATCGTCCCGAAGCGGCTCCGCACCGGATCGATCTTGTCCTTCTGGCGCGTTAAGACCTGGGAAAAAATCTCATGAAGCTTCTCAAGCGTCAGGTCTCCCACAAGTTCGCTGTAATCCAGAGGCGGCCGGTACTGCCTGACCTCCGGCGGCGTCGTGTCCGGCTTATAGAGTCTCTCCGACGCGCTCCCCATCATGTCCCTGAGTTCATAAGACATATATTTGTACATCTTATATTCGAGGAGCCTTCGCACAAGCTCAGCGCGCGGATCACCTTCCTCTTCCTCCTCTTCCCGGTCTTCCGGGAGCAGCATGCGGCATTTGATGGCGATCAGCTCCGACGCCATCACCATGAACTCGCTCATGACGTCGAGGTTTTCCTCTTCCATCTTCCGCACATAGGCGAGATACTGGTCCGTAATCTCCACGATCGGGATGTCGAAGATATTGATTTTATTCTTTTCGATCAGATTCAGCAGCAGGTCCAGCGGCCCGTC
>CACZTA010000258.1 GCA_902783935.1 uncultured Lachnospiraceae bacterium
CCGATCCCGCCGCTCGACGGATCGCGGGTTGTGATGGCATTCCTGCCGGACGGGGCTTATAACAGCATGCTGAAACGGGAGAGGTATGTGATGGGCGCACTGCTCATAGCGGTGATGTATTTTAACCAGATAGGGTTTTCGCCGGTCAGTGCTGTAACGAAAGCAGTCTTTAATTTCTTTTACAAGCTGATTCTGTAAAAAATAAGAGATGACCGCCCTGTTTTCAGCCCGGAATCAGGACAAGAACGCGAAATTTAATAAACAGTTGAAGAACTGTTTAAAAAATGATATGCTGAACTGCAAAGTGGAGTGCTGTTCATCGTCCGAAGGAGCCCGGTCTCCTTCCGGGTGTGCCTCCGGCAGAGCCGGACTTAAAGAAAGGCGGTCATATTGTGAAAAAACTCAGATTCGGAATGGTAGGCGGCGGCAACGGAGCTTTTATCGGGAACGTCCACAGGCGTGCGGCGCAGATGGACAACCTGGCCCGGCTTGTGGCGGGGTGTTTTACGCGCAATCCGGAGAAAAACCTGGAGACGGCGCAGGCATGGGACGTGGATGATGAATCCCGCGTTTATCTGAATTATCAGGAGATGGCCGAAAAAGAGCAGGCGAGAGAAGACTGCATTGACTTTGTGACGATCGTCACCCCGACTGATACACATTATGCTATCGCAAAGTGTTTCCTGGAGCACGGGATCAATGTCGTCTGCGACAAACCGATCTGCCTGACATCGGCTGAGGGAAGGGAACTGAAGGCGCTGGCTGAAGAGAAGGGGCTGAAATTCGGCGTTACCTATACATATGCTTCCTATGCGGCGATCCGGCAGGCACGGGAAATGATCGAGGCCGGCGAGATCGGTGAACTGATTAATGTTATCGCGGAGTATCCCCAGGACTGGCTGATCGTATCGACGGTTGCACAGGCAAGTGATCAGGCGATGTGGCGCCTGGATCCGAAACGCGCCGGATCTACGGCGTGCTGCTCGGACATCGGCACGCACCTGGAGGCGCTGATTTCGCGGATGACAGGTCTGCATCCCGAGGAAGTCCTGGCAAGATTTACGCATTATAAAGGTTCTCCGCTGGACCATGATATCCAGGTGCTCCTGAAACTGACAGGGGGTGTCCCCGGTATGATGTGGGCTTCCCAGATTGCGACGGGGAGTGACTGCGGCGTGAAAATCCGCGTATACGGGGATAAGGGCTCAATTGAATGGAAGCATACAAGCCCGATGGAGCTGGTCTATGCGCCGCTGAACCGGCCTGTCAGGACCATCACGGCCAACAGGGAATATAACTATGAAGCGTGCAGAGAACTCTGCAGGCTTCCTGCGGGGCACCCCGAAGGGTTTTATGAAGCATTCGGCAATGTATATCATGCGTACTGCGCGGATCTGATTGCGGCGCGGGACGGCGGGGATGTCGGGACGCTTTCTTACCCGACGATTGATGACGGCCTCAGAGGGATTTTCTTTACAGAAGCCTGCCTGGCCAGCGACAGCGAAGGAAATGTCTGGAAACGCCTTGAACAGTGAACTTAAAAGCACCTGTCACCATGAATCGCGGTGACAGGTGCTTTTTATTTTATTGAACATGCAGCGGGGAATTATAAACAAATTCCCCGCTGTTTTTTGTGTATATGTACGAAATACACATGAAACGGGCCATATAAACCGCTGGATTATTGACATTTAATAGAATATCACGTATATTTTAATAAACATATCAAAAACAGTTCAAGAAAAACTAATCTGCACCTGTCACGTATTTGGAAATCCTGCTACTGTCATTCGAATAAAACTCTTTATTTTTTGGTATCTGTCGGTATAAATCCAGCTTGTCTTAAACAGTTTAAATATATCGGAGAGGAGCGTAAATGGGATCATATCTGGAAGTCCGGGATATTTCAAAGACATTCTACGGCGTGTACGCGCTGAAGGATATTACCTTTGGAATTGAAAAAGGAACAGTCCATGCCATCATGGGCGAGAACGGAGCCGGAAAGAGCACGCTGATGAAGATTCTGGGTGGTAATTATATCGCCGATACCGGTGCCGTTTATATCAACGGCGAGAAGCAGAAGATCAGCAGCGTCTTTGATGCCGCGAAATGCGGAATCAGCGTCATCTATCAGGAGTTCAATCTGCTGCCGGACCTGACCGTTGCGGAGAATATCTTCATTTCCAACTATCCGGCAAAGACGTTTCTGGGAATCGTTGATAAGAAAAAACGCTCGGAGGACGCGAAAAAGCTCCTTGACATGCTGAATATCGACGTGCATCCGGACGAACTTGTCAAGAATCTGTCAGTTTCCCAGAAACAGATGGTGGAGATCGCCAAGGCGTTGTCCCGGGATTCCGAAATCATCATCATGGATGAGCCGACGGCGCCGCTGAACCACACGGAGGTTGAGAAGCTGGAAGAGATCGTCGCCATGCTGAA
>CACZTA010000259.1 GCA_902783935.1 uncultured Lachnospiraceae bacterium
CAAGAAAAATCTATGATATCTGCAGAGGACGCAGGGCCGTCCTTTACTTATCCGATTATTTTCTCTCCCCTGTCCAGCCATTTCCCTCTGCGGAAGTATATAGCCATTGCGATCGACGTTACGGCCCAGGAGATCGGATAGCTTGCACAAAGTACCGGCAATGTGTGGAAGCGGAGGAATACGGTCACGATCCAGATGATCCTGAATATGCATATGCCGAGGCTGATAATGAGAAACGGGCGCAGTATATCGCCTGCTCCGCGAAGAATGGCCGAAAGCACCTCGATCACGGTCCAGATCAGGTAGAACGGAACGAAGTAGGTCATCATGCGGAAGGTCGTCTGTATGACGGCTTCGTCATTGGTCAGGATGTGAAGGAGCGGGATGGCTGCTGCCATAATGGCGGCGGATAAGAATAGATTGATCAGGCCGGCCAGCACGAGGCTCTGCTTTATGCATTCACGGACCCGGTCGACCCGGCCGGCTCCCAGGTTCTGCCCGATAAAGCTGGTGATTGCTGCCCCGAGGGCATTGCTTACAGCCCAGAAGATGCCGTCCGTTTTGGAAGTCATGGCCCAGGAAGCAACGACGACCGTGCCTAGCGAATTGACGCCGATCTGTATGATCATATTGGAGATCGAGTACATTGAAGACTGGGCACCGGCCGGAACTCCGAGATTCAGGATGTTCTTCAGATAAATGCGATGAATCTGAAAGTGTCTGAAGCTGAGTCTGTAGTCCTCACGGGTTTTAATCAGACGATGGGTCAGAAGCGCCATATTGATGATCTGAGCGGCAACGGTCGCGGCAGCGGCGCCGGCTATTCCCCATCCGAATCCGATGACGAAGATGATGTCCAGAATGATGTTGGTAATGCACCCCACGATCATGAAGATGAAAGGCCAGAAGGAATCACCGACTGCGCGGAGCATATTGGATTCCATGTTGAGAACCAGAATAAACGGCACTCCCAGGAAATAGATCCGAAGATACAAGGAAGCGCCGGGAATGGTTTCTGCCGGTGTCTTAAGGAGTGCGAGAACGGCAGGAGATGCGATGACTCCGAATACGGTCAGTACCAGACCCAGCAGGGCGAAGACGCTGATCGCACATCCGGAGGCATTTTTTACATCTTCGTACCGGCCGGCTCCGTAGATCTGGGAAATAACTACGGAGGAACCGGCTGTGGCGGCTACAAAAAAGCCGATCAGAAGATTGATGATCTGGGTGGAACTTCCGCCAACGCTGGCAAGGGCGCCGGTCCCGACAAAACGGCCGACGATCAGGCCGTCGACCGCATTGTACAGCTGCTGGATGCATGTGCCGGCAGCAATTGGAATAAAAAATAAAATCAGCACTTTCCAGACAGTGCCCTGTGTCAGATCCCTCGTGTTAAGCTGTCTTTTCATTCTGTCTCTTCCTCAAACCACCTCAGTGCAAATTCACCCACTGCCTGCGCCAGTTTTTTCATATTTCTGCCGCCTGCATTCACGGTCATGTCATAGGTACTCATATCCGAAAGATCCCTGCCGGTCAGAATCTCCCTCGTCTGGATACGTTCTTTGTCGATACGCTTTATGTTTTTCAGGACCTGTTTTTCCGGCAGCTGTTCGTCAACCGGCCTTTTCTTTTCGTGCTCCATACACCGGGCAAGGCGGTCTTCAAGGCTTGCGCAGACAAAAATGCGGAACGGTTTATATTCTTCCAGAATCACGTCGGCATTGCGTCCGATGATTATGAAATCGTTTCCGGACTCGGGAATCTGCCGGATGAGTTCACGCTCCTGGGACATGAGCTGCGTCTTCAGTGAGGAGACCGGCATGACCGTTGAAAAACTGCTGTGATAGGTGAGATGCACGTGATTCCAGCCATGATAGGACAGTTCTGAACGGACATATTCCGGATCAAGGTTCTGCCGCTCGGCAAGGGTATCGATGATCTCCCTGTCGTAATAATCAAATCCCAGAACATCGGCCAGGCGTTTGCCAAGTTCCCTTCCGCCGCTACCGAACTGACGGCTGATTGTGATGATTCTCATGTTTTTCCTCCCTTGTTTTCAATAATTTCTCAGATCGATCTCTCCGCCCATGATGGCATCATGTCCTACTCCGTATTCATTGACACTCAGCCATGCGGTCGTAAATGTGCTGAATTCACCGATGTCGTAGAGATGCAGACTGATCATTCCGTTGTCATCGTAGGAGGCGTCCGCATAGGACGGACGGTAACCGAGTTCAATTTCACAGTA
>CACZTA010000260.1 GCA_902783935.1 uncultured Lachnospiraceae bacterium
AACAGGGGGCCGGCAAAAATAATGGCCGCCCTTCTGCCCGGAGATGCCGCGAGAAAAGAGCCGTCCTCCGGAGCCGGAGCCTGCGTTTCCCCGTCATCGCCGTCTTCCGTCCACTCCGGAAACATGCCCCGCATGCGGCACGCTCCCCCGAACAGGAGCAGTTTCAGGGAATACCTCGTCTCCCCCTTCACGAAGCTCAGGATCCTCGGGCCGAAGCCGAGAGAAAACTCCTCGACGGCGACCCCGTTCAGCCTGGCTGCCAGAAAGTGGCCGAACTCATGAAATAATACCAGTAATGAAAAAATCAGAAATGCTATTATCCACTTCAAAATGAATGAAACCCTCCCCGCCGGATGCGGGCTTCTCTTTCATCCTCTCAGGGAATGATCAGAAGCATCAGCGCATAGATCACCGGCGCCGTAAAAATCACACTGTCAAAACGGTCCATGATCCCGCCGTGTCCGGGGATCAGCGTCCCGTAGTCTTTTATTCCCTTATCCCGCTTAATCGCCGACGCACCGAGGTCGCCGAAGATCGAGATGATCGCGCCCAGCGCACAGATGAGCCCGCACTGGGGGATGAGCCGTCCGCCGTTAAAAGCGACCGCGAAAAGGACTCCAAGAAGTCCTGCCCCGACGATCCCGCCGGCGGCGCCTTCCACTGTTTTCTTCGGGCTGAGGACCGGGGACATCTTATGCCTGCCCAGGAACCGCCCGGCAAAATATGCGCAGGTGTCGGCCCCCCATGACGAGATGAAGACCAGCCACACGAGCTTCGCGCCGTCACCCCCGGCTGAGCGGATCAGATATATGCAGCTGAGCATGACAGGTACATAGATGAAGGCGAAGCATGCAGCCGTCGCCTGGTCTGCATGATAAGCAGGAAATGCAGCCACATAAGCCGTCATGATCGCCAAAATCCCGAGCATGATAAAGACGCCCAGGGTGCTTCCCCTGAAGAAATACAGAAGGCCCCAGTACAGCACACAGACAACAAACGCCGTCAGTGTCAGGACATTAAAAGGTTTCTTCTGCTCACAGACGCCGAGCACGTAAAAAAGTTCGTACATGCCGATAAGCGAGCAGAGCGCCAGTACGACAAGGAGAACCGGCCCCCCGAGAATAATTGTCGTGATCCCGACCGCTGCCAGCACTGCTCCGCTGATAATCCTCACTTTCATAAACGATATCCTTTCTCCGCTTTTGTGCATCATATACTAGCACACAATGCGGGAAAACTCAATCCGCCATTTCGCATGCCGCCTGTGTTATACTCAGTTTTATGATCACACATCCTTTTGAAAAACTTTCTGCACCGGATACCGGACAGCTTCTGTACTTCCGCTGCCCGTCAACGGACCCCGTCCGGAACCTGAAGCTTGAGAATCTCCTGTTCCGTCATCTCCGGCAGGGTCTGTTTCTCATGCTCTGGCGGAACGATCCGTGTGTCATCATCGGGCGTAACCAGGAAGCTTCCGCGGAAGTAAACCTCTCCGCATGCGCGCACGGCATCCGGGTCATCCGGCGCCTGAGCGGGGGCGGAGCGGTCTATCACGACCACGGGACAGTCAATTACACATTTTTTACGGACTGTCCGGCGGACGGCACCCTCTCGTTCGGGAAACTGGCAGAACCGGTGATCTCCGCTCTCCGCTCGCTCGGGCTTCCCGTCTCCTTCGGCGGCCGGAATGACCTCATCGTCCCGGACGGGAGAAAGGTCTGCGGGACCGCCGCCCGCATAGAGGACGGACGCATTCTCTCCCATGGCTGTATCTGCTTCAGCACAGCCCCGGGAACCATCGCGGAATACCTCACGCCCGATTCGGGAAAACTGGCCCGGCACAGAGTCCCGTCCGTCCGGAACAGGGTCGCCTGCCTGAACGAATGGATGCCCGGCGTCACACCGGAACAGTTCCTGATGCGCCTCGAAGAAGCCCTCCTCCGGGACAGGCCGGCCGTGCCTTACATACCGGACGAAGCGCTCATCCGGGAGCTTGGCGAAAGCTCCTGCGGGATCGAGGCCATCCTCTGATACAGCCGCTGCATTTTCATGATTAAAAGGAAGGAGACACACTCCATGAATAAGAAAACCATCGTCTGCTTCGGCGACAGCATGGTCTACGGATACCCGGTCAGCCGCTCGGAATGCTGGGTCACGCTCCTGCAGGAACAGAGCGGATACAGTGTGATCAACCGCGGCATGAACGGTGATACGACCGGGGGCATGCTCCGACGCTTTGACCGCCATGTCCTCAAGGAAAGCCCTGAATGGCTGTTCCTCCTTGGCGGAACCAATGATTTCCTGCTCGGAGGGTCTCTTTCCTCCGTTCAGAATAACCTGATGTTTCTCATGCGCAGGGCACAGGCCGAACAGATCCGCGTGCGGCTCGCCACGGTGACGCCCTATATTCCGGAGCTGGCTGCGTACGGCATGTTCGCCGGGATGGATCTCGGCCGCGCCGAAACGCTCCGGCAGAAGCTCAACACATGGATCCGCGCACAGGAGGAGTGCCTTGACACCGCATCCGCCATCGAATCCCTCCCGCAGGAGACATGGCCGGATTACTCGGTTGACGGCGTACATATAAATGCAGCAGGCCACCGGCTGGTCGCCGGCTTCCTGCTGCAGCATTTTCACCAGTAACGGCTTTTATCCCCGCTTCGGACCGGTGCTCATGGATTCGCCGATCGCGTCCGCGCACGCCTCCATAAAGGCCTCCGACCACGTAGGGTGCGCATGCATGATGTCGCACACCTCGTAGACAGTTATCTCCATGTCCATCATGGTCTTCGCTTCAACGATCATCTCCGTCGCCATGCCGCCCACGATATGAACCCCCAGGATCTCCCCGTAAGCCCTGTCCGCGATCACCTTGACGAATCCCTCCGTCTGGCCGCACGCGACCGCACGCGTATTGAGGGACAGCGGGCAGCGCCCGATCATCACTTCTCCCCGCCTGCGGGCCTGGCTCTCCGTGAGGCCGATCCCTGCGGCTTCCGGGACAGTGTACAGGTTCAGGGGGGCACGGTTCAGGTGCACCTCCTTCGGGACACCGCACGCCGTGGAAGCGGCGCTCTCCCCCATCTTCATGGCGGAATGGGCCAGGATACTGCGGTTCGTCATGTCCCCGCAGGCAAATACATCTTCTGCGCTTGTCCTGCAGAACTCATCCACCATCACCTTCCCGCGCTCAAAATCAATCCGGTCTCTCAAGACGCCGAGAGCTGACAGCTCGGGTTTTCTCCCGACCGATACGAGCACGGCGTCTGCCCCGATCTCCGTCCCGTCGCTCAGGCAGAGCACGGGTTTTCCGTCCTTCCGCTCAAAATGGTCGACTTTCCCTCCTGTCAGGACGCGGATGCCGCGCTCTTCAAACGAGTGCTGAAC
>CACZTA010000261.1 GCA_902783935.1 uncultured Lachnospiraceae bacterium
CCGATCACAAGCGCCAGAAGCATAATGAGCTCCAGAACGAAGATCACTACGCCGGCTTTCTTTTTCTTCTTTACTCTCTTTTTGCTGTTCCGGTTCTGACCAGCCATATAAGCCACCTCAATTATTAATATGCGTTTTTATTGACAAAACCGCTGAATATTGTCAGAAACAGGATTTTAAAATCCAGTCCCAGTGTCCAGTTCTCAATATAATACAGGTCACAGTCGATCCTTTTGCGGATCGACGTGTCGCCGCGATAACCGTGAATCTGGGCCCAGCCCGTCATCCCCGGCCGCACCTGGTGCTTGATCATGTACCGCGGAATTTCTTCCTGGAATTTTTCAACGAAATAAGGCCGTTCGGGGCGCGGGCCCACAAGCGACATTTCTCCCTTCAGAACATTAAAAAACTGCGGAGTCTCATCGATGCTGGTCTTCCGCATGAATTTTCCGATTTTTGTCACGCGCGGGTCATCTCTCGTCGTCCACCGTTTTTTCTCCGCGCGGTCATCCTGTACGACCATAGACCGGAATTTGTACATCATAAACGGCTTATTGTGCAGCCCGACGCGCTCCTGCCTGTATATAAGCGGTCCGGGCGATGTGATCTTGACGAGGACGGCAAACACAAGCATGACCGGCGAAAAGAGCACAATACAGAAAAGGCTCCCGATGATATCCGTCAGTCTCTTGGCCATGGCCCGCACAGGGTTGGACAGCGGCACATAGCGGATATTAATCACCGGAAGTCCGAGAATATCTTCCGTATAAGGTTTTGTCGGTATGATGTTATTATAATCCGGAATAAACTTCGTATGCACGCCGGATTTTTCGCACAGCGCGACAATCGCCTCAAGCCGGTGGTATTCGGAAAGGCCGAGCGTGATGGCGATCTCGTTTAAATGGTTCTCCGGGAGTATGACGAGCAGGTTCTCGATCCTGCCGAGGACCCGGATCCCCTTATATTCTGTTCCCGCTTCTACTTTGTCATCCAGAATCCCGCGGATATTGAATCCCCACTGCGGATTCTGGAGCACCCTGTCGATATACTCCTCTGCAGCGCGGCTGTAGCCTACGAGGAGAACGTGCCTCACAAAACGGCCGTTCCGCCTCATCTGCCGGACCATCCCCCATACAAGGAAGCGGAAGGCTGTGTCCAGGACGGTATTCAGCGCAAAAAAGATCGAGATCATGGATCTTGACCAGTTGTCCTCATGCATCATGTAGAGGACAGCGATAAAGATAAAATACCCGATCAGGTTTGCCGTCACTATATTCCCGATTTCCACGCGCCGTCCCTTCAGGCGGTTTGCGCCGTACAGGCTCACCGTCCAGTAGAGGATCAGCATCACGGGAATAATTATAATCAGGGCCGCCATATAGGTCCTGAAAGGAACAGCCTCAACGGAACCGCCAGAAAAAAGCCTGCTCCGGAACTTCATGTACCAGGCAAGCCAGTAGCAGAACGCGGCAATCAGGGCATCGGCGAGTTCAAGGATCCTGTTGAAATACTTCTGGTTTTCTTCAATCAACTTCCTGTCTCCGTATCCCGTTTCTCCTATAAAGCAATACTATACTATATGACAAAAAGATACGCAACAGCAGTTTTCCGCCTGTATATGCGGCGGCGGCCTCTATTTCCCCGTCAGCCGCCGGACCGTATTGGCCCAGAGCTCCAGCTGGACAGCCAGATAAAAACGCAGGTACCTTCTTTCATATCTGACGGTTTTGCCTTCCCTCCGCCCCCGCCGGCTTAAGCGGAAACCGTTGATAATCCCTTTCACATACACGGCTCCGAATCCGCGCGAGGCGAAGAAAGCCGCTTTTACAAGAAAGCCCGGAATCAGCAGAGGCAGATTGATGAGGATCTGCAGCGGCGGCATATTCTTGGATATCAGATAAATGCTGTTTCTTGATGTATTCTTCACCTTGAACAGATTATAGACCGAGCCGCTTGCCGCACTGCCGACATGGAGGACCCTTGCGGCAGGCACATAATAATTGACATAGCCCCTCAGTCTCGCGCGCCATCCGATGTCCGTATCCTCGAGATAGGCGAAATGATTCTCATCAAAGGCCCCGATTTCCGTGAGGACTGACATCCGGTAAATCGCCGCCCCCGCACAGCAGGAAAAGATCCGTTCCGGTCTGTTGTAATCCGTCTCCGGTTTCCCTTTCCCTCTCGCAAATGCCCATCCGAGCGAACAGTAAAGGTCGCCAGCATCATCAATCAGGCCGGGATCCGACATCTTCAGCATTTTGGCCTGGGCGGAAAAAATCCGTCTGTTTTTTTCCATCGCCCTGACCAGCTCCCCGGTAAACGCCGGCTCCGCTTCCGTGTCATTATTCAGCAGGATCACATAATCCATCCCTGCTTCCCCGGACAGCCTGATTCCTTCATTGACTGCCCCGCAGAACCCGGTGTTTTCGGGAAACCGGACAAGCCTGACTTCCGGATACCGCTCCGCGACCAGTTCCGCGCTCCCGTCCGAAGATCCGTTGTCGACGACGATGGTGAGGTCCGGTTTCCGGGTCTGTCCGCGCATGGCTTCCAGGCATGCGCCTATATATTCAATTCCGTTGTAATTCGGTATGACAACTGATGTCTTCATTCTCTCAGACCCGCAAAGAGTAGTTCCACTTCTTCAGTGAAAGATTCGGATTGTAATTCGGATCCCCGTTTTTCAGCATGTCCGTCCAGTGGGACCGGAAGTATTCGATCTCATTCTGGAAGCGGCGGGCCTTTTCCGGGGTGTCCTCCGGCCCTCTGGTTCTGGATTCGTCATGATAAAGTTCCGCAAACGGATCAAAGACAATCCGGTAGCCTCTCTGTCCGAGCTTCAGGCAGAAGTCAACGTCATTAAAAGCAACTGCCAGTTCCTCCGTAAAGCCTCCGACGTCCCGGAATGCTTTCCTCCTGCACATCATGCATGCGGCCGTGACGGCACTGAGGTCCTGCATAACGGAGGCTTTATGCATATACCCGGACCTGCTGCCGGGCAGGTCGACAAACATCGAGCCGGCCACGCCGCCCATCCCGACAACCACACCGGCACTCTGGACCCGGTTGTCCGGGTAATAGAGCTTTGCGCCGACGGCCCCGACATCCTCCCGCTGGCAGACGCCGAGCATCTCCGTGAGCCAGGATGACGAGATCGTTCCCCGCACGTCATTATTCAGGAACAGAAGATAGTCTCCGGTCGAGTACCGGACCCCGTAATTGTTGATGGCCGAATAATTAAAGCTCTTTTTCCATCTGACGAGTTTCACCTTCGGGTTTTCCGACAGGAGCCTGTAGTACTCAAATGTTGCCCGCTCGGAGCTCCCGTTCTCGACGATAATAATCTCAATGTTTTCGTAATCCTGTGCAAAAAGGGCATTGACGCAGTCCGTCAGGGCTTCCGCCTGGTCCCGGTTGGGAATTATGACGGACACCTTCGGATTGTCCTTCACCGGATAATGCACACGGTAAAAACCGTAGTCCTTCAGCATTTCCACCGTGCCTTCATGCCCCATCCTCTCGAGGTTCCCTTCGATGGCCCTCTGTCCCGCCTCATAGGCGTACAGCTTGCTCATCGGATTATCCGCCGTGGACGTCTCGTGCGTCCTCCAGTGATAGAGGATCCTCGGGACCCTGACGATGTGCCGGGCTTTTTCTGCGCACCGGAAAATAAAATCGTAATCCTGAGCGCCGCTCATCGACTCGTCAAAACCGCCTGCGTCCTCTGCGAGCGTCCTTTTGACGCACAGGAAATGAGTGATGTAATTATTGGACCTGAGGAGGTCCAGGTTAAACTCGGGTTTCAGGTGCGGCTGGTAGAAGCGCGAGCGGTCGCCGCTGATTTTGTCCTCATCCGTATAGAGCATATCCGCCCGGTCATCGACGATCCTGAGCGCCATCTCGTACAGCGCATCCGGTTCGATCACATCATCGTGATCCAGGAACGCCAGATACTCTCCGTCCGCAGCTTCCATCGCGCGGTTTGTATTCCCGGCAATTCCGTAATTCTCCTGAAGGGGCAGATACCGGATCCTGCCGTCCTCCTTCTGCAGGGCAGCCGTCATCTCCGCCACTGTGCGGTCCTTCCGGTCGGAAGCATACTCCTCCGAAGCGCTGCCGTCTGCAATCACCAGCTCCCATTTTTCGTAGCTCTGTTCCCGGACGGAC
>CACZTA010000262.1 GCA_902783935.1 uncultured Lachnospiraceae bacterium
AGGTCATGGTATCATTGTATAGGTTATACGTTCTGATATCAGTTATATTGGGAGTATGAATTGAAATTAACGGAGGGTTGATCATGAAAAAAAGAATCGCACTGCTTGCACTGGTTGCTTCAGTATCTGCAATGGTACTTGCAGGCTGCGGCACCAGAGCTCCGGAAGAACCCACTACCGAAGCACAGACCCAGGCCAGGACCGAGTCAGTGACAGAAGCTGCCACTTATGCGGTTGAACCGGCTACCGAGACGGTAGTGATAGAGCTTCCGACGGAAGCACCGGTAGAGACAGAGCCTCAGACAGAGGCAATTACAGAAGCCGAGACAGAGATCGAGTTCCCCGATGACTTAACCGCTGATGAAGAGATGGAATATGAGACAGAACTTCCTCAGATCACCGTCTATTACGCAGCAGATGACATTAACGTCCGCTCCACACCGGAGACAGAGAATGGCGACAATATCGTCGGCAGCTTCCAGAAGGGCGATGAGGTCAATGTAGTCGCGGTAACACCTCACTGGTACAGGATCGCAGTGGATGACTGGGAAGGTTATGTATACGAGAAGGGATTGTCGGAAGGAGAAGTAGCTCCGATGACAGCCGAGGAGCGTGACGCGGCGGCAAACGCCGAGGCTGAGCAGATCGCACAAAACCCGGCACCGGCAGCAGCCGAGGATGTTTCTTCATTCGCCGACTCTTTCACTGTCGTAACAGCCGGTGACTGCAATGTCAGGGCAAATGCCAACCAGCAGGCCAATATCATCGGAACACTTAATGCAGATACGACCGTTACCGCGATCGGAGAAGCGGGAGACTGGTATCTGGTCAGGCTCGATGACGGCACGGAAGGCTACATCAATAAAAACCTGACGAAATAATCAGATTTAGAAGAAACGGCTTAAGCGGACTCAGAAAACAGGCGGTGCCTGTTTTCTGGGTATCTTTATATAAAGAGGGAGCCTGCCCGGGAAGACAGGCCGATTTTTTGCGCCGCCGTTTTAAATTACGGGGTTGGATTAACAAGGGGTTTCAAACCAGGGAGGATGTCAGTATGAAAGGGAAAGCAGGGCATATAGTGCTGCTGGCGGCCTGCGCTGCGGCGGCATTGTCTTTGTCCGGCTGTGGACAGCGTGTTATAGATCAGACGGAAGCCAAAATAGAAGTAAAAACGACGGAGGCTGTCACGGAGGCAGTTGTTCCGGTGACGGAAGCGGAGACTCAGCCGCAGACTGAGCCGCCGAAACTGATCACATCCGTCGATTATACTTCCAAAGACGGTTCCGTTAAGATCACATTGCCGGACAACACCTGGAAAGTGACACAGGATGCGGATGAGATGAGAGTATTTCAGTCCGGCAACGATGCGATCATCAATATCGTTCATGCGGACAACCAGACGGCCATGAAGAGCCTGAACGTCATGACATCCAAAGAAGACCTGGATGCATCGCTCAAGAAGCAGTATCAGGAAGAGAATGCTTACGAGATCGAGGATTATGTAAACGCGACCATGGAAGACATCGGCGTTTACAGGTATACCGTGAAATACAACGCCGCTGCACGCATGTGGGCTTATGCGGTGACGAACGCGGTCATCGACGGGGAAGACGAAGCCTATGTCGTGACCGGAACCGTCACGGAAGATAATAAGACTCTGCTTGAAGCGGTTAAGAAGGCAGTGGAGAGCTTCCGTGTCCTCAATGACGATACCCTGCGCAAGGTTACGGGTGAAGTGATCACCGGGACACCGCAGGTCACTTCCGAAGCGATCCAGACCGGTACATTGTCTGCCGAAGAAATGGATACGCTGCAGGAATACGGAGCGGAGGGGACGCTGGTGACCAACGATTCGGTGAATGTCCGGCTGTCTCCGGGAACGGATGCGGGTGTTATGACGACACTGGATAAAGGTGCTTCGGTTTCGGTCACCGGTGAAACGAAAAACTGGTTCAAAGTCGTGATCAACGGAAATACCGGTTATATCCGGAAAGATTTCCTGATTTATCCTGACGCGGCAGCATCCGGTACTGACAACAATAATAACGGGCAGACGGAAGCCGCCGGCCAGGCAGCTGCCGGAAACGGAACTTCTTCCACGATGGTCGCGACGTCGGATGTGAATATACGGAATGCGCCGGGTACCGATTCGGATGTGATCGGGGTCTTGACCACCGGACAGACCGTTACCGTGACAGGGGAGTCAGATAACTGGTATATCGTCTCCGTTGACGGTAATACGGGCTATGTTTCCAAGTCATATATGAACAGTGCCCCGGCCTCATCGGCATCCGGGGACCAGCAGCCTGAAAGCACGGCGCAGCAGACCGGCCAGGGAGAGTCGGAAGCAGCCGCGGGAAGCACCGATGCGAACGCTCCGGCAGCCAACACAAATACGCCGGCTGCAGATACCGGCATTTCATCCGTGGGCGGCACCGTTATCTCCAGCTCGATCGATACGATCACAATCCAGGCGGATGACGGTTCCACAAAAACGATTTATTACGGGGATGCCGGTTTGAATACCGCGGACGGAATCTACGAGGGCGTATATGTTGAAGTGTCGCTTGATCCGAGCCAGGCAAATTCTGATGACGGCACACTCTATGCCACAAATCTGACAGGTTACTGATACCGGATGAAATTTCGGAAGAGGACATTGCGTGGATTATAAACTTGACTCACATATGCATACTGTTGCCAGCGGCCATGCCTACAACACCATCATGGAGATGGCGAAGGCGGCCGCTGATAAAAAGCTGGAGCTG
>CACZTA010000263.1 GCA_902783935.1 uncultured Lachnospiraceae bacterium
AGATTTCGTTGATTTTTGCGACAGCAGTTTCACTTAGACAAGCCATAGTTTCCTCCTTGTGCTACATTTTCTCTGGCGTTGACGAAAACGCCGCAAGACTGCTTCTTCATTTTTTACAGTCTTATCCTGTGACAAACAATTCTTCAGGATGCGCGAATATGAATGAACCGGAAACAGACACAGCGCATCATAAAAGAAATGTTGCTTTATTATACCATTAAACTGTATCGGCTGTCGTGTGTTTTTTGCATAATTTAGCTATAATTTTTGAGCGAAGACTTGTTATTTTGGTTGTGATATTCTAACTGCCAATCGTGATATTAATATCGAATTAAAAGAAGCATGAGCCCGGAATAGCCGGAAATCAGCAGATACTAAAGTGATGAACCCATTATGTCGGTTGACTTTATTGCGGTAAATCATTATACTTAATGTTTGCAAGTTCAGGGAAAAGCCTGTCTTTTTTTCTTTTCCTGTTATTTAAAAAGGGGATCATATCATGTCCAAATATCTGGTAAAACGAATCCTTCTGGCGGTTTTATCTGTTTTCGTGATCTGTTTTATTACTTTTTTTGTCATGAATGCAGTGCCGGGAGGCCCGTTTAACTCTGAAAAAGCGCTGTCGGAAGCAACGAAAGCCGCGCTTGAGAAACGCTATAATCTGGATAAGCCGGTCTATGTACAGTTCTTTCTTTATATGAAGAATATCCTGCACGGTGATTTCGGTGTTTCCCTGAAAACCGGCCGTGATATCAGCGGGACGATTATGAGCTGCTTCAAAGTATCTGCAAGAATCGGCGGATATGCTGCGGTTCTTGCGCTGATCGTCGGCGTTGTGCTGGGAGCGGTTGCGGCTCTCTTCAGAAATAAATGGCCGGACCGCGTCATTATCTTCCTGACGACTCTTTTTACCGCGATGCCTTCTTTTGTTTTTGCGACATTCCTTCTGATGATTTTCTGCATCAGGCTGAAACTGCTGCCTGTGTGGGACGCGTCAACTAAGTCGCTGATCCTTCCGGTTATCGCGCTGGCTGCTTATCCGACTGCCTATATCACACGTCTGACGAAGACAAGCATGCTGGATGCGCTCGGCCAGGATTATATCCGGACTGCCCGTTCGAAAGGCGTTCCGACTGTGAAGGTGATTTTTAAGCATGCGCTCCGCAATGCGCTCATTCCCGTGATCACGTATGTCGGACCGATGCTCGCATATATCCTGACCGGATCACTTGTTGTGGAGAACATTTTTACGATCGGCGGTCTCGGACAGCAGTTCGTCAAGTCGATCAATAACCGCGACTATCCCATGATCATGGCAACGACAATCTTTCTGGCCGTCATAATGGTGGGCATGAATCTGCTCAGTGATATTATGTATAAGATCGTCGACCCGCGCATCAAACTGGATTAAGGAGAGAGAAGATGACGGAGACGAATACTATGCCGAAGAAAAAAGCACTCAGCCTGCAGGTAGACCTGAGCAAATTTGAAAAAGCGACTGACGAGGAAAAAAGACAGCAGGATGTAATGAGCAAATCCACGACCTTCTTCAGGGACGGGATGAGAAAGCTCATGAAAAATCCGCTGGCTGTCGCGTCCATTATTGTGCTTGTCCTGATAATCGGGACGATTACAGTGGCCCCGGCAGTTGTCCCCTACGGATACCAGGATATTATCAAAGTTGACGGAAAAAGAGATAAAACAGCGAAAAATCTTGAGCCGTTCAAATATTCAAAAAAAGAAATGAAGTACATGGAAAAGACCGGAGAAAAGCTGTTCCCGCATATTATGGGGACGGATTCCATGTGCCGTGATTAC
This sequence comes from uncultured Lachnospiraceae bacterium, assembly GCA_902783935.1. Taxonomy (GTDB): domain Bacteria; phylum Bacillota; class Clostridia; order Lachnospirales; family Lachnospiraceae; genus Chordicoccus. Next base: position 1,819 of record CACZTA010000263.1, read on the forward strand.
TTTATAAGAGTCGTCTACGGGACAAGGATTTCACTCACAGTCGGTCTGTTTGCTTCCATCCTTGTGCTGATTATCGGTGTTCTGTACGGGTCCATATCCGGCTATGCCGGGGGAATAGTGGACCTGATTATGATGCGGATTGTGGATATCATCTATTCTCTGCCGGATATGCTGATTATTATTCTTCTTTCGGTTGTTCTGAATGAGAGGCTGTCGGCAACGCAGAATCCGGTGATCAAGTCGCTCGGCACCAATATGGTCTCGATCTTTATTGTTTTCGGCCTTCTGTACTGGGTAGGCATGGCGAGGCTTGTGCGCGGCGAAATCCTGAAGATCAAAAGCAATGAGTATATCCTTGCGGCCAGAGCGATCGGGGCGCCTTCCGGGAAAATAATCAGGAGCCATATTATTCCGAACTGCCTGAGCGTGATTATCATCACGACGGCGCTGCAGATTCCGTCAGCAATTTTTACCGAGAGTTTCCTGTCATTTGTCGGTATGGGCGTAAAGGCACCCATGCCTTCCCTGGGATCTCTGGCAAATGCCGCCCGCGAAGGACTTCAGAGTTATCCGATGCAGCTTGTATTCCCGGCGGTTACGATCATTCTCATCGTGCTCGCGTTCAATCTGCTGGGTGACGGACTTCGGGATGCATTCGATCCGAAACTGAGGAGGTGAGGATATGTCAGGCAAAGAAAAGAAAGCACCGCTCCTTGAGGTGAGAAATCTGCATACCTCCTTTAAAACAGATAAGGGAGAAGTCCGGGCAGTCAACGGGGTCAGTTTTGTCCTGGAAGAGGGCAAGACCCTCGGCATTGTGGGAGAGTCCGGGTCGGGAAAATCCGTCACGGCTTATTCGATCATGCAGATCCTTGAGCAGAACGGAAGGATTGTAGACGGTGAGATTCTGTTTCAGGGAGAAGATATCACACACTATTCCGCAAAGCAGATGAATGTGTTCCGCGGACAGAAGTGCGCGATGATTTTTCAGGATCCGATGACATCGCTGAATCCGGTCTATACGGTCGGAAACCAGATCGTGGAGGCAATCCGCATTCATTCGGATAAATCGGCGGCAGAGGCAAATGAAGCTGCCATCGAGATGCTGAAGCTGGTCGGGATTAATGACGCGGAGCGCCGCATAAAACAGTATCCCCACGAGCTTTCGGGAGGAATGAGGCAGAGGGTCATGATTGCGATGGCGCTTGCCTCAGAGCCGTGGATCCTGATCGCCGACGAACCGACAACCGCGCTTGACGTGACGATCCAGGCACAGATTCTGGAACTGATGCAGGATCTCCAGAAGAAGCTGAATATGGCGATTATCATTGTCACGCATGATCTCGGCGTCATTGCGCAGATGGCAGACGAGATCGTTGTCATGTACGGCGGAAGGATCTGTGAGCGCGGAACGGCGGATGATATTTTTTACAGGCCGTGCCATGAATATACCAAAGGCCTGCTCCGCTCGATCCCGAGAGCGGACAATATGAAGGAGAAGCTTGTCCCGATCGGGGGAAATCCGATTAACCTGCTGAATCTTCCTCACGGGTGTGCATTCTGTTCACGCTGTGATGAGGCGATGAAAATCTGCCTCGAAGAAGTGCCGGAGGAACTCAGAATTTCCGACACACATCTGGCTTCATGCTGGATGAACGTAAAGAACGGTACGTATACGGAGGTGCCCGGCGATGAGTAATGAGACGAATGGAAAAAGCGGGTATCTCGTGGAAGTGGAGGATCTGAAACAGCATTTTCCTATTCGCACGGGATTTACGAAGACAACACTCCTGAAAGCTGTCGACGGTGTGAGCTTCAAAATCAGGCCCGGGGAAACGCTTGGCCTTGTCGGTGAATCCGGTTGCGGGAAGACGACTGTCGGACGTACCCTTCTCAGATTGTATGAACCGACAGACGGACGGATTTTCTTTGAGGGGAATGAAGTCACAAAAAGCAATATGCGGGAATACAGGAAGGAAATGCAGATGGTATTCCAGGATCCGTATTCCTCACTCGATCCGCGCATGACTGTGGAGGATATTATCGGGGAACCGCTGGATGTTCATAAACTTTACAGCACAAAGTCGGAACGCCGGGACAAGATTCTCGGCCTGATGTCACTGGTCGGTCTGAATGCGGAGCATGCTACGCGCTATGTCCACGAGTTTTCCGGCGGCCAGCGGCAGAGAATCGGCATAGCGAGAGCGCTGGCAGTTGATCCCAAGTTTATTGTGTGCGACGAACCGGTTTCCGCCCTTGATGTTTCAATTCAGGCGCAGGTTGTCAATATGTTTGAGGATCTGCAGAAGCAGCTGGGTGTGGCCTATCTGTTTATAGCGCATGACCTGCTGATTGTTCATCACATTTCAGACAAGATCGCGGTCATGTATCTGGGACGCATGGTGGAAATGGCGGATGCGGATGAACTGATGGATAATCCGATGCATCCGTATACCCAGTCACTTCTCTCTGCGGTGCCGATCCCGGATCCGGAAACAGCGAGGAAACAGAAACGCATTATTCTCGAAGGAGATGTTCCGAGCCCGCTGAACATGCCGTCAGGCTGTGCATTCAGGACAAGATGCCGCTATGCGACCGAACGCTGCAGTGCGGAGTGCCCGCCTTTTACGGACAGAGGAAACGGACATATGGTCGCATGCTGGGAGAAATAATGAATTGAAGTATAATACATGCCGCACTCCGGAACCGGGGTGTGGTATGATAAAAAAAATAGGGAGAAATCCCGGAAATAATGTAAGGAGAAGGTTATGAAAAAAACAGTGGCAATGATGACAGCAGCTGTGATGGTCCTGGGCCTTGCAGGATGCGGATCTTCCGGTACAACCGGCAAGACTGAGAGCACGGCAAAGAGCGAACCGGCAAAAGTTGAGTCAACTGCTCCGGCCAGTGAAGCGGCAGTTGCTGCAAGTACGGCAGAAGAAGCAGCGGGCAGTATTGTTGAAGCGGCTGCAGCAGAAAGCACAGCCGATTCCGGCGCAGAAGCGATGGCAGAAGGATCTGAAGAACTGTATCCGACTCCGGAAGGCGTTGAACTGAAGCCGGCTTCCTATAACGAAGCAGCTCCGGACTGGACCGAGTATACAAACCTGATTGCTGAGATCAAGTCCAATATTCCGACGGATGAGCGTGTTGCAAAAATGCATCAGGCAGAAGATATCCTGATGGCAACGGGCGCTGTCATTCCGATCTATTACTACAACGATCTTTATCTTCAGAAGACGGACGTGGAAGGGATTTACTCAAACCTTTTCGGATTTAAGTATTTCCAGTCTGCCAAGCTTCCGAGAGATGTCCTGAAGATCAACCTTGCTTCCGAACCGGCGAAGCTGGATCCGGCGCTCAACTCTTCTGTTGACGGCGCCTGCATCATCGTCAACACATTCAGCGGCCTTTATGCGTACAATGAAGAAGGCCAGCTGGAACCGGCCTGCGCAGATCCGGAAAATCCGTATGAAGTTTCCGAAGACGGAACATCCTATACGTTCCATCTGAGAGACGGCCTCAAGTGGTCTGACGGCTCTGATGTGACCGCAAAGGATTTTGAATATGCGTGGAAGAGAGCTGCCAAGCCGGAGACCGGTGCGGATTACGGCTACCTGTTCACAGATACATTCAAAGTCGGCGCTGACGGAGAAATCGATGTTACGGCGACGGATGATTCCACCCTTGTTGCGAACCTGATGGCTCCGTGTGCATATTTCCTTGACCTTGCTGCATTCCCGGCATTCTATCCGGTCCCGCAGGCTGCTGTTGAGGCAGCGGATCCGGACGGAACAAATCCGGGTGCGTGGGCATCTGAAGCCGGCTACATCACAAACGGTGCATACACGGTTGACAGCTGGAGCCACGAAGAGTCTCTCGTTCTGAAGAAGAACGACAACTGGTTTGATGCAGACAAGGTTGAAGTCGCTGAAATCGATATGATGCTCAGTGCTGACGATACAGCCATTTTTGCAGCTTACAACTCCGGCGACCTTGATTTTGCGGATACCGTTCCGACAAATGAAATCGAAGCAATTAAGGGAAATGACGATTTCCATGTTGTTGACAACCTCGGTACCTACTATGTGGCATTCAACGTCAACAGCCCGCTGTTCGAAGGAAAGACAGTTGAACAGGCTGCCGACATGAGAAAAGCTTTCGCAATCCTGATCGACCGTGACTATATCATCGAGAACGTCGGACAGACAGAGCAGAAGTGCGCGACATCCTTTATTCCGGCCGGTATGGCAGACGGCAACGGCGATATCTTCAAGAAGAACACTGACAGCTATCAGTATCCGCTTCCGGAAGAAGAAGGCTACTTCCCGGAAGAACTTCAGGACAATGCAACGGAAGAAGCGATCAGACTCCTCGAGAACGCCGGCTATAAGTTTGATGAAGAAGGCATGCTTTCCGAAGAGACGCCGATCAGTGTTACTTACCTGACAAACGAAGGAACGGGACATGTTGCAATCGCAGAAGCGATGCAGCAGGACCTTGCAGAAGTCGGTATCGACATGAGCATCGAATCCCGCGAATGGAATGTCTTCCTCGATGAGAGAAAGCAGGGTAATTTTGACTTCGCACGTGAAGGCTGGCTCGCTGACTACAATGACCCGGTGAACATGCTCGAGATGTGGACACCGCAGTCCGGCAACAACGACTGCCAGTTCGGCAAGTCTGCTGAAGAAGTGGCAGCTGAAATTGCCGCTGAATCTGCTGCAGCTGCTGCAGAAGCAGTCGAATCCGCCGCAGAAGCAGTTGAATCAGCTGCGGAAGTTGAATCAGTTGTCGCTGACGCAGTGGAATCTGCAGCAGAATAAACTGAAGGAAAGAAAACGGAATAATACTGGCCGCCGTACGGAAGTGCGGCGGCTTTTCTGAACGGCACTTTTTCGGTGATTGAAAGGAGAACTGCAGATGAAACTGACAGCCGTCCTGATAACGGCGATTGCGGCGATCGCAGGCATTGCGATTACTGCAGTCTGTGTAAAGCGTTCGTAATGGTCATATGACAGAGATATTAAATCATCAAGATAATTCTTTGTTGAAATTGACGAACAGTATTGAATGCGTTATGATTAGAAATGCTACTGTTATTCTATAATTATTTAAGGAGGAAACTATATGAAAAAGCGGATCCTGAGCATTATGACAGCCGCTGTGATGACCTTCGCACTGTCGGCTTCTGTGTTCGCGGCTGATGTGGAAATGATCGATCTCGGAGATGAAGAAACCGAATCCGTCTCTGATGCCGGAACAGCAGAAGAAGCCGTTGACGGAGATTATCATATTGGTATCGTAACCGGCTCCGTATCACAGTCGGAAGATGACCGCAGAGGTGCAGAAGCATTCCAGGAAATGTACGGTGAAGACCGCGTCACACTGGCGATTTATCCGGACAACTTCACGGAAGAGCTTGAAACAACGATCCAGACAATCGTAAATCTTTCCGACGATCCGGATATGAAGGCCATTATCGTAAATCAGGCGATTCCGGGTACGACAGAAGCTTTCCGTCAGATTAAGGAAAAGAGGCCTGATATCATCTGTATAGCCGGTGAATCTCATGAAGACCTTCCGGAAATCGGATCCGCTGCTGACCTTGTCAGCAATAACGACTTTGTTGCACGCGGATACCTGATTATCCGTACAGCTCATGAGCTTGGCTGTGATACATTTGTTCATATTTCTTTCCCGCGTCACCTGTCCTATGAAACGATGAGCCGCCGTGTTGCCATCATGAAGGCTGCCTGCGAAGAGTTCGGCATGAAATTCGCGATGGAATCCGCTCCGGATCCGACAACTGACGTAGGTGTTCCGGGCGCACAGGCGTATATCCTTGAGAATGTCCCGGAATGGATTAAGAAATATGGTGAAAACTCCGCATATTTCTGCACAAACGATGCACATACGGAACCGCTTCTCAAGCAGCTGCTTGAGTACGGCGGATACTTCATCGAAGCTGATCTTCCGTCTCCGCTGATGGGTTATCCGGGCGCTCTTGGCCTTGACCTCAAGGAAGAAGCAGGCGATTTCGAGAAGATTCTTGCAAAGGTTGAATCCGCAGTCGTGGAAAAAGGCGGTGCAGGCCGTTTCGGCACATGGGCATATTCCTATGGCTACACGGTTTCCGCTGGTCTTGCACAGCATGCGATGAACGTCATTGACGGAAAGAGCGAACTCTGCAATATCGATGATATTTCTGCAGCATTCCAGGAATTCTCCCCGAATGCACAGTGGAACGGCTCCAATTACACAAACGCAGACACTGGCGTTAAACTCGACAATGTATTCCTCGTTTACCAGGATACTTATATTATGGGTGATCCGGGCCATTACATGGGATCCACAGAAGTCGAAGTTCCGGAGAAGTACTTCACGACTAAATAATATCAAGCCTTATGGAACCTGCATGGGGAGGAGCGCGTGTTCCTCCCCATGTTCTGTGGAGACAGACAGGAGATGTCTGCACCGAAAGGCATGAAAGATTATTTTTTTACTGTAAAACAGGAAGGACAGGAATGAGCAGTGAGAACAGGCCGCTTCTTGAGATGCGGAATATCCAGAAAGATTTCTTTGGAAATCAGGTCCTGACAGATATCAATCTGACCCTCGAAGAAGGAGAGGTTATCGGGCTGGTCGGTGAGAACGGTGCAGGAAAATCAACACTAATGAGAATCCTGTTTGGCGCAGATATGATACGCGAAACCGGCGGTTACGGCGGTGAAGTGCGTATTAACGGGGAAGAAATGAAATTCTCGTCTCCGTTTGATGCGATCGCGGCAGGAATAGGTATGGTTCATCAGGAGTTTTCTCTGATTCCGGGATTCACAACGACAGAGAATATTCTCCTGAACCGGGAACCTCAGAAAAGGAATCTGCTTTCTGATATTTTCGGAGAGCGGATGAACACTTTAAACAGAAATGAGATGACTGAACGGGCGGCTGACGCAATCAGAATGATGGGCGTCAATATCGACCGTAACATGGTCATAAGCGATATGCCGGTTGGCCACAAACAGTTCACGGAGATCGCGAGAGAGCTCTCTAAGGAACAGCTGAAAATCCTGATCCTCGACGAGCCTACAGCGGTTCTGACGGAGAAAGAAGCGGAAGCACTCCTCGATTCAATCAGGGGCATGTCTGAAAGAGGAATTGCTATTATCTTCATTACACACCGGCTTCAGGAAATACTTGCTGTCTGCGATAAGGTCGTTGTCATGCGGGACGGATATGTTGTCAATGAGTCAAAAGCGTCAGAGACGAATGTCAGCGAGATTACCAGATGGATGGTCGGAAGGGATGTAAAGAGTTCGGGTGCTTCAAAGGAAGAACGGAATTTTGAGAGTGCAAAAACGATCCTGAATATAGAAAAACTCTGGGTCGACATGCCGGGTGAAACCGTCAGGAATGTCTCTCTGGAAGTAAAAGAGGGAGAAATCCTGGGGATTGGCGGTCTTGCAGGACAAGGAAAGCTCGGTATTCCGAATGGAATTATGGGACTGTATCAGGCGGGTGGCCGGGTGACCTTTGACGGACAGGACATTCCCCTGAATGCGCCCAGAAAATGCCTTGATTCCTCATTTGCATTTGTATCGGAGGACAGGAG
>CACZTA010000264.1 GCA_902783935.1 uncultured Lachnospiraceae bacterium
AGCCGGGGACAGATCTGAAGACTGAAGGTACCCGGAAAAGCTTCTGTCCTGATGACAGAAAGGGATAAAAGCAGAGGTGGACAGCATGGAAACGAATAAGGGAAAAAGAAAACCGGCAGGACTTGTGTTTTTTGAAGGACAGGAGAAACCCCGTCAGTATGTCATCTTTGACCGTGCGGTTCTTCACGGGCAGTGTGACATGGATGTCTTTACGACATCCGGACTGCAGGTAACCTATCCGTTTATCGACAGGAACCAGTGTGAAATCCGTTTTGACGGCGGAAAGTGGGTCTACAAAAATCTGACCGACAGTGTATTCACCTTCGTCGGAGGGAAGTATCTGGGGAAGGATGAGGAGACGGTGCTTGAAGACTGTACGGTGATCCGTCTGTCCAATGACCGCATGCTGACGGCGATTTTCCTGACGGAATTTGCCAGCTGTACGGACTGGCAGATCATCAATATGGATGACGGCCGCCATGAAGTGCGCATCGAAGACGGGAACAGCGAGAGCGATCAGGCCGCGGTAACGTTCCAGTATCATGACAGCCGCTGGACCATCAGCGATATCCGCACGGAGCATGTTCTTCACAACGGGACGGAGATCCGGGAATCAGTTCCGGTCCAGTTTGATGACTGCATCCAGATCGGCAGCACAAAGTTTATCTTTGAGGGGTCCGGCCTCGTATACGGGTATCCGACGCAGTCGTCCGGCCTGTCCATCCAGATCGACGAGCGCTCGGTTCACAAGGCAATGAAAAAAGTGACGCTCCTGAAGGATATCAATCTTTCGATTGAACCGGGGAACATGGTTCTGATCCTCGGGGGTTCCGGCGCCGGGAAAAGTACTTTTGTCAATGCGGTGACCGGCTATGAAAAGGCGAAGGCGTCCATCACCGAAGGCGGGGTGGATTATTACCGGCAGTATGACCAGGTGAAATACAGGATCGGGTTCGTGCCGCAGGATAACCTGATGCGCGAAGAAGATACGGTCTGGAGTACTGTGCGCAATGCGGCGGACATGCGCCTCCCGAACTCGATGTCGGATAAGGACAAGGACAGGCGTGCTGCTGCCGTCCTCGAGACCTTCGGTCTCTCCGGTCGGGAGAATGAACTTGTTTCAAAGCTCTCCGGCGGCCAGAAAAAGCGTCTTTCCATCAGCATGGAGTTTGTTTCCTCACCGAAGCTGTTTATTCTGGACGAACCGGATTCCGGACTCGACGGCATCATGGCGACAGAGCTCATGGAAAACCTGCGCCTGATCGCCTGCCAGGGAAGGATCGTGATGGTGATCACCCATTCTCCGGACCGCGTGGCGCATCTCTTCGATAAAGTGATCGTCCTGGCGAAGGGGACTGAAGACAGGGTCGGCCAGCTGGCATTTTACGGCGGCATTCAGGAAGCACGTGATTTCTTCGGCGTACCGACGATGGAGGACGTCGTCAAACAGATCAATGCGCAGAATGAAGGCGGTGCGGGACGCGCAGATGAGTTTATTGAAAAATACAAGGCCTATGCGGAGGAGTCACGGGAAACAACCAGAAACGTTTTCCGGGATGCGGACTATGACGAGCTGGAGCGGGATAATAAAAAGACGGTAGCGGGAGACATGGAGGCGAAGACCTACAAGGGGCGCCTGGAGCAGATCCCGGTCTACCTCGGCAAGCAGTTCCGGCTCATGATTCACGAGAAAAACTGGAAAGTACTGCCGATGTGCGCTATTATTTCCTGCCTGGTCGTCTATGTCATCGGCAGGAGGATGTTCCGGAATATGGAGTTTACCAAGTACGGTTCACTCGCGATCGTGTGCGTCTGTATCTGGAACGGCATGTTCAACTCCATCCAGGCGGTCTGCAAGGAGCGCAGCATCATTAAGCGGGAACACAGGGCAGGGCTTCATATTTCATCTTATCTCGCTTCGCATATGCTGTATCAGGCAGTCATCTGCGTGCTTCAGGTCGCTATTTCGATCATCATTTTCAAACTCGGGGGAGTTTATTTCCCGGAAAAAGGACTGATTACCGGAAGCTTTACGCTGGATCTGGGAATCTCCATGTTCCTGGCGACTTATGCGGCGGATATGATGGCCCTCATGGTATCGTGCATCGTGAAGACGACGACGACAGCCATGACGGTAATGCCGTTCCTGCTGATTATCCAGCTGGTATTCGCCGGAAGCGTGTTCCCGCTGAACCGGCCGATGGCGAAGAAAATCGCCAAGCTGACGATCAGTACCTGGGGGATAAACGCGGTCAGTACCGCAAGCGACTACAACAGCCAGAAATCCGATTCGCTCTATGCGGCTGTGAATATGATGGACAGCAGCGACGATGAGTTCATGACGAAGCTTAATAACGTTATGAATCTCCCGGATGTGAAGGAAAAAGTACAGACTTATTCGGCATCAAAGCTTCAGGAGAAGGATTACAGCTATACACAGGAGAATCTTCTGAAAGCGTGGGGGACACTGGCGGC
>CACZTA010000265.1 GCA_902783935.1 uncultured Lachnospiraceae bacterium
GAAAAAGATCTTTACGCTTCTGTTCTCAATGGAGTGTCCTCCTGATTTCCGAAAACCTGCTGCATCGCTTCTTCTGAACGTCTCTTCTTTTGCTGTTCAACGGCTGTACCGGCTTTCTCGTCACCGGTCACAGCTTCTGTCTGCAATGTATCTCAGGCTGTTAAAAGAGTTACCCTGGGTTTTAAGTAGTACTACTGCTCTTTGGATGTAAATACTATAGCAGAATCGGGCCTATTTGTCAATCTTTTTCTCGTGTATACATGGCTTTTTCTCGTATCTGGCACTCAATCGTATTAATTGTCTGATATTTTGCCAATTAACAGGAAAGTTTGAACAACTCGGCATTCAATATCCCAGGCGGTCCTGGAGTGAATCGTCCTCCTCGATCCAGCTCCCGACGGGGATCACGCGGTAAGCATCTTTTGTATCCCGGATAATCACATTTCTGATGCCTGCATTGATAATCAGCCGCCTGCACATCGAACAGCTGCTCGCGTTCCGGACATATTCCCCGGTCTCTGTCTCTTTCCCCACCAGATACAGGTCCGCGCCGATCATCTCCTGCCTGCTCGCGCTGATGATGGCATTCGCTTCCGCATGGACGCTCCTGCACAGTTCATAGCGCTCGCCTCTCGGGATATTCCTGGCGGCCCTGATGCAGTACCCCAGGTCGGTGCAGTTCTTCCTTCCCCTCGGGGCCCCGGTGTAACCGGTGGAAATCACCTCATCATTTCTGACGATGATCGCCCCGTACTGGCGCCTCAGGCAGGTGCACCTCTGTGTAACCGACTCGGCAATATCCAGATAATAGTTTGTCTTATCTCTTCTCTCCATTTCAACCCTCCGCCGCAGCAGTCCGCCGCTTTCTATAAAAGTACGACATTTCTGACTTCCGTACAAGCGGCAATCAGGGTACAATAAAGCAGCACACAGTTTATCAGCCAAGGAGGTATCCGACATGATTCATCTTACAGGCCTTTCCCTGCTCCCGGTTTTTGCATGTCTCGCGGCAGCGGCATCCGTGTATCTGCCGCAGGCCAGCGTCCGGGCAGATTCTTTTTCTGAGAAGGATCCTTCCGCAGACGGTGTCTCCATCGTCTCGGATGTCCGTATTTTTACAGCAGTCACCCCTTCCGGCCAGCGCGTGGAGCGCATGGAACTCACGCTCGCCAGCGGACTTCCGGAGCAGCTTCCTGCCGCGGACGACTTCTCCATGGAAGGCTTCTCGTATAACTGGATGGATCCGAATCTCCACGGGTTTTCGGCACGGATTTCGGATGTGAAGGCAGACGGGCAGACCCTCATCCTCTTTTTTAAGAACTTCCCGGAAAAATTCTTTTTTGTCGACAGCTTCCGCGTCACCTGTTCGCGGAATCCCGCGCTCTCCTTTACTGACGCTCAGGTTTCGCAGGTGATCACGCCGGTCGCGGATCAGTTCAGGCATGTCGATGACGATGAACATGACTTCCACTACGAAATCTTCCGGCCCGCAGACGCCGGCGCGCCGCTCCCGGCCGTCATCGTCTTCCACGGGTTCGGCGATTACGATAATCTCCGGACCTACCGGACAGCCGTCGAGTGGGCCGAACCGGAGCAGCAGAAAAAGCGCCCCTGCTATGTGATCGCCCCCGTCATCAGGGATTATCTGCAGGAAGATGTCCGCGACAATGTCTACGACTGCCTGCACGCCCTCCTTGAAAAAATGTGTGCGGACGGGCTCGTGGACCGGTCCCGCATCTATGTGGCCGGGAATTCCTTCGGCGGGGCTGCCTCCATCGAGTTTTCCGAGCGGTTTCAGGGATATCCCGCTGCCGTCCTCGCCATGTGCCCGGCACTGAACTATGTCGGAAGAGCCTCCGATGCGCTGGACAGGCTCTCCGGCACGCCCATATGGTTTGCCCACGCGGAGCATGACGCCACGATTCCTGTCTGGACAAGCGAAGATGCCTGCCGCGCGCTTCAGGAGGCGGGAAATCCCGATGCGCACATCACGGTCTATGACGATTCCGGGATGAATGCCGCCGGTGCGGATCCTTCACCCGATTCAGCCGTCAGCTATCATCACGTGGAGATGGCGGTCATGCCCGATGAATCTTATAAAGAATGGCTGTTCTCGCATAAAATAGAAAGGTGACAGAGTGCATGAAGAGAATAATTCGTACTGGGGTTCTCCTGCTCCTTCTGTTTATTGCCTTCTCCGGACCGCACCGGACGGCCGCCGATGCGGGTACCGCCACCGCCTCTTTCCCGACCGTCTGGGACGGCATGAACTGGAACCGGGTTTACAATTATGACTTTTATGTCAAACGCTACCCGTCCGTAAAAAAATACTATAATGGTGATAAAACAAAAGTACTCCGGCATTTTGTCCTCTTCGGCATGAAGGCGGGCTGGCAGGGCTGCAAGGCTTTTGACGTCACGGAATACCGGAAACAGCATCCCGCGATCAGCCGGCTGTTCGGAGACGATCTGCCCCGCTACTATCTGTTCTATCAGCTTTACGGCTACAAAGGCGCCCAGACCGATCTCGCCTTCTACGGCTGGAAAATCATGTCCAAAACCGTCTGCATTGATCCGGGACATCAGGGCAGGGGCAATTACGGCACCGAGCCGGTCGGACCCGGCTCCGGCACCCGGAAAACAAAAGTTTCCAGCGGCACCTACGGCAGGTATTCCCGGAAGAATGAATACCAGGTTGTCCTTGAAATCGCCCTGAAGCTGCAGAAAGAGCTGGAACACATGGGATACAAAGTCGTCATGACCAGGACTTCCCACAATGTCAACATCTCAAATGCAGAGCGCGCAAAGATCGCCAACAAGGCAAATGCCAGCATTTTCATCCGTCTGCACTGTGACGGACAGGACTACGGGAGCTCGCTGCACGGCGTGCGGGCCATGACGGTATCCCGCAGAAACCGCTATGTATCCGCCGCCGCTGCGCAAAAGGGGCAGACGCTCGGCGCCGCCCTCGCAAAATATCAGGCAAAGGCCACCGGCCAGAACGTCCTGCAGCTTCTGACGACGGATGAGATGACCGGCCTCAACTGGGCGAAGATGCCTTCCGCCATTATCGAGATGGGGTATATGTCCAATCCGGCAGAGGACAGGAACCTCGCCTCCCCGAAATATCAGGACAAAATCGCAAAAGGCCTGGCAAATGGCGTTACATACTATTTCACCGGAAAATAAACCTTTGCTTTCCCGAACGACTCTGGTATAATAGCAACCGTAAAATATAAGGATTCCCCGGCAGTATTCTGATGACGCTGACGGGC
>CACZTA010000266.1 GCA_902783935.1 uncultured Lachnospiraceae bacterium
CATTTCCTGTGCGGCTATTCCGCCAGGAGTGACAACAAAAGGAGAGAGTATGGCGCTGTCACGCGGCAGACCGTTTACGAAGCAGTCTGTCTTCCGGACCGGCTGGATAATGAACATATCATCATCAAAGAATACAAAACGCTCTGCCAGACCGGGAATCCTGTGCATGTAGACCTGGATGGCATTGGAATTAAATGTCGGAAGACAGTCAGCCGGGATAAAGTCTTCGTGCCGGACGACGTGCAGCTTAGGTGCATCCGTATTCATCCACGCGGGAAGATGGCCCCATGTGACAAAATGAATTTTCCGGATCCATGGCATAAACCTTTCAATCCCGCGGAAAATATACTGCAGATTGTCCCAGTCCCGGAAGCGCGCGCGGCTGACGGAAGAGCGGTAGCCCGCCGCGTCCGTGCGCCAGGCAAGCATTTCTTTCTGCCAGGCGGGATCATTCCCGTCTACCCATGTCAGAACAATATCAACTGCGCCGGTATGTTCCATTATGATCCTCCGTACTGCTTCCCGTGTGCCTCAAGCAGGATAAAATGAACTTTCCGCTGGTCTTCAGGCGGAAGTTCCATATAATGACCGAAAGTATAAGTCAGGTAGGCATCCGCATCCTCAAACCCGCGGAGCTCCATATCTTCAAAGGGGTACATGCGGCCTTTGCCGTACCATTTCTTCGGCACGATCTCCCTTGTGCGGTAGGCACCCATAATATTGCCGATATAGTCTGATCTGTCAACATCCTGGGACTTTAAGAGCCTGTCAATTTTGCATTTCTGCGTGTAAGGTGTCGTGAGTTTTTCGACAGGAATCCGTTCCATTATGGCCAGGAATACCTTCTCGACAGCTCCGCGCTTTCTTTTCCGGTCAAGTGAGTCCTTGTAGCAGAGCGCCATGCACGCCCTGTGAGACAGAACCCTGAAGAAATAAATCTTTCTGAGAAGCGGCCGGTTCGGTGTGCCGTCAATCGGAAAAATGTCAATGGAAGCATTTGTATATTTGGTGTCGTTGCCGATGCGTTCCTCGATGACTTTTGTATCCGTATCAAGAATACGGGTAATATAAAACATGTAGTCGGGATCTGTCCGGAAGTTCTCGATGCGCATATGAGACGGCAGCTCCCGGGGGGCGATTTTCAGAAAACGCTCGTAGTCTCTGCGGGGCATGCCGAGATCGATATCATCATCCCAGGGGATAAAACCCTTGTGCCGGACGGCGCCGAGCATGGTGCCGCCGAGCATGTAATAGGTCAGATGGTGGCGGTCGCAGATATCCACAAATACTTTTGCGATCGCGAGATCAATTTCCTGTAATACTCTGATATTCTCCATTTATGATCCTTTATTCGTCAAGCTCAAGCGCTTTTTTTGTGTAATAACCGTGCCGCAGCCGGTATCCGACCTGCTCGGCGCAGCGTTTCATCTTCCGGTATTCTTCTTCGGAAACCGCGTCGATCCGCCTGCTGATTTCTCCGACGGACCCGACCGTGATGCCGCACCCGTTTTTGCGGACAAAGGCAGCCATGGCGGCATGCTTCCAGATAATCACGGGAATGCCGGAAGCCAGATAAAGAGAAACCTTGTGGGGATTATTGTAACGTAAGTAATTGCCGGTTATTCCGCTGCAGGTGCTGCAGTCGGGGCCGTCCCAGACGAGGCCGAAAGCGCCGTGCAGGGCGGAAGGCAGTTCATCCGGAGGAAAAGCTCCCTTATATAATATATTGGTTCCGGCGTCTCCGGTGAAACCGGCTCCGTAAAGGACGAAGACCGGGCGGGAGGGAAGGCCGTAGACGTAGCCGGCTTTATCCTCATTCAGGTTTCCGGCAATAATGACATGGTCCCTGACTTTCCAGGCTTCATCCGGAGATTTCACGGCATTATCCTCAGTCAGATAGTCAAAGATCTCAAGAGAAGTAATCCGGTTTTCCGGAATGCCGCAGAAACCGGTCAGGTACCGCTTCATGACATCATTATGAGCGATTATCCGTGAAAACTGGTTGAGCCGTCTGCTGGCAAGGACGCAGCGGAGACGGTTCATGGCAGATAAATGTCCTGCTGTCAGAAACTTTCTGAGTATTTCCAGGTCATGAATAACGGCGACACAGATGATGCCGCGTTTTCTGCATCTGCTGAACAGGAAATTCAGGAAAAATGTCGAATGTGATACCGGATACTGGATATAGACGATATCTCCTTTTTTTAAAGTACTGAATGCACGGTACCATGTGCGGCGATATTCAAAATGCTTGCGTATTTTCTCGGCAGCACTGCTGTTCTCCGGATATGTTTTCCGGAAATCCGCATAAAGGGGAAGCACTCCGGACTCACTGAGAATGGCGGCAATATCATTTCTTGCCTTGGAGCCGGCATTATACTTGTTTTTTGCCGGTATCTGCTCGACTGCGTAGTATTTCATGAAAATCTCCGCTGTAAGAAATCGGAATAGTAACGGACGTGCCGCAATTGTCTGCCGGAAAAGCAGAGAAATATATACACGTTATTAAAGTATACGGTTTTACAGATGTGATTTCAAGTGTCAAACAATAGGATACTCCTTGACATTTCCGGGAAGAATGGTATGATTTGGAGAGGTGTTAGCACTCGTTTAAATAAAGTGCTAACAAATGGAGGTATTCTGGTGAATAAAAATATGATTCTTTCATTTTTTAATACAGTTCTTCTTCCGGATGTTGATTACCGTCTGAGTGTTGAGGGAATTTCCGAAGAGGAGAAGGAGCGGCTCAAGGAAGACGGCGGCCGGGCGGTCCTTTTGCCGCTGAAGGAAGAGAAACCGCGCTCGGAGATCAGGGGAGAAGACTTTTATGAACTCGGAGTTGCGGCGGAAATTCTGGAAATCAATGACGGACCGATGGGAACATTTGTCCATGCGAGGACGAGAGAAAAGGTCCGCGCTTCGGAGATCCTGACGGAATCGGATGTCATGGAAGGCTGCTTCGAGCCTGTAGACGAGGTCATGGATGTGACTTTCGAGGGGGAAAAGCTGCTGCTGAATTCCCTGAAAGAGACGACGACACAGCTTGCGTCCATGATCCGCGGCGGCGATTATGCAATTGAATATATAAAGAAGATCAATACAGTCAATGAATTCGCGGCCGTCTTCTGCCAGTTCTTTGAAATGACGCCGGAGGAGAAATATGAGCTGCTCGCGACGGACTCCTTCAAGGAACGGGGAGAGATGGTGATGGAAGCCCTGAAACGCTTTAAGGGATCTGTGGATCTGCAGGTGGATCTGGCAAATGCAGATGACCCGGAAGGGCTCTCCTATAAAAAAGCGGCGATCCATAAGCAGATCGGGCTTCTCGAAAAAGAACTGAAAGCGATGGAGCCGGACAGTGATGATGACGAGGACTCTTTCGAGAAGAGGATCGAGGCCTCGGGGATGCCAGCCGATATCAGAAAAGAGGTGGAGCGGATCCTGAAGCGCTTCAACCAGGAGCCGACGAACGGCGCAGAGTATAATTCCCTCTATAATTATCTTGATTTTGTGACGACCCTTGCCTGGAAGGTCGGGGAACAGCAGCCTGTGGATCTGAAGAAAGCCAGGCGCATTATGGACAGGGATCATTACGGGCTGAAAAAGGTTAAGGAACGGATTCTGGAGCATCTGGCTGTCATGTCGCTCCATGAGAACGAAGACGGACCGAAGCAGAAAGGGACGATCCTACTTCTGGTCGGCGCGCCCGGAACCGGAAAGACCAGCATGGGCCGCTCTGTGGCGGAAGCGCTCGGGAGAGAGTATGTCCGGATCTCTCTCGGCGGAATCAGGGATGAGGCGGAAATCAGGGGACATCGGAGGACATACATCGGGGCGATGCCCGGAAGGCTGATGGAAGGGATCAAGAGATCCGGCGTGATGAACCCGGTTATCGTGCTGGATGAGGTGGACAAAATCAAATCAAGCTTTGACGGAGATCCGTCGGCGGCACTCCTTGAGGTACTGGATCCCGAACAGAATTCAACCTTTGAGGATCACTATGTGGATCTTCCCTATGATCTGTCCAACGTAGTTTTTATCTGTACGGCCAATACATGGGACACGATCCCGAAACCTCTGCTTGACAGAATGGAAGTGATCGAGCTGCCGGGTTATACGCCGACCGAGCATTTTCATATAGCGAAAAATCATCTGGTGGGCCAGGCGCTCAGGGAAACCGGCCTGACTAAAAAGGACATCCGTTTCACCGACGGTGCATTGAAGACCATCATAGCGGATTATACGATGGAAGCAGGTGTCCGCGGACTCAAGAAACAGCTGCTTGAAGTATGCAGGAAGGCCGCCGTGCGGATTGTGGAAGAACGTGACAGCGGGGAAGAAGCGGGACAGCACAGACAGGTTGTGGTCACCGGAAAGAATGTGACCGGATTCCTCGGACGGAAAAAAATCAACCATGACAAAGCAGCCGGCGAGAATCCTCCGGGTGTCGTGACCGGTCTGGCATGGACACAGGCAGGCGGTGAAATTCTCTTTGTCGAAACCGTTGCCATGAAGGGAAACGGCCGCATCCATCTGACCGGCCAGATCGGAGATGTGATGAAGGAATCGGCGGAAACGGCCGTCTCTCTTGTAAAGAGCACATTCCTGGACAGTGATCTGGATTTTTCAGAGCGGGATATTCATATCCATATCCCCGAGGGGGCAGTGCCGAAAGACGGACCAAGTGCCGGCATCACGATGTTTACGGCCGTGACGTCACTTGTGATGGATAAACCTGTAGATCCGAAGCTGGCCATGACGGGCGAGATCTCTCTCAGGGGACAGGTTCTTCCGATCGGGGGACTGCCGGAAAAACTGATGGCAGCGGAGCGGTCAGGGATCCGCAAGGTGCTGATCCCGAAAGACAATGCGCCTGACCTGGAGGATGTGCCCGACGAGATCAGGGAGAAACTGGAAATTGTCCCGGTTGCGACTGTTAAAGACGTGATCCGTGAGACGATGCATATACGGCTGCCGGAGAAAAAATCCAGGCCTTTTGAACCGCGGACACAGTCCGCACAGGTACAGGCACCCGGCCCGGTATGAGAAAAACGTGAGCTTGCAGCCTGCCCGGAAGGGCAGGCTGCAAATTTTGTTCTTCCGCCAATACAGGAAAAGTCTTGCAAGACAAAGAAATATGAAGGATAATAAGAAACGGTTTGTAAGGGACGATAAAACTGTCCCATAGAAGATAGTAGACAGGTGTTTGCAAGTGGAAGAAATTGTTAATAATGAAGTAAATAAACAACACGGTGCCGGCAGGGTGATCCTGACCATTCTGTTCCCGCTTCTCGTTTTTCTTGGAGTGCTGGCTGCAGCGGCGGTTCGCTGGACACTCAGCCAGTGGGGCGGACTGACGATGGATGAGATCATATTTGAGCTGACGGCGCCCCTCGAGGGGACGGGCAACGGCATGATAGAGAGCTTTGTGCTCCGCTGTGTCGTGCCGGCGCTTGCCGCCGCAGCATGTGCGGTAGGCGTGCTTTACCGCTTCCGCCATTATGAGAATTACCACCATATTGCTGTTTTCGGCGCTCTCGGCGCTCTGGCCGTCCTGGTCATTTCCTTTGCGTATTTCGGAAATAAAGTCGGTTTTGCGGAGTATGTCATCAACAGGTCGACCACATCTGATTTCATCGGAAATGAATACGCGGATCCGAAGAAAACGGAGATCACTTTCCCGTCCAAAAAAAGAAACATTATCCAGATCTACCTGGAATCAATGGAGACGACATTTACGGATCCT
The DNA here is from genome assembly GCA_902783935.1 of uncultured Lachnospiraceae bacterium. Taxonomy (GTDB): domain Bacteria; phylum Bacillota; class Clostridia; order Lachnospirales; family Lachnospiraceae; genus Chordicoccus. Next base: position 5,747 of record CACZTA010000266.1, read on the forward strand.
CTCCACGGGGGGACTTTTGAAACGGATATAATCCCGGAACTCACGGAGCTTGCACTGGAAAATGAAGACTTCGCAGGGGCAGCGGACAGAGGGAAGCTGAACGGCGGACTTTCCCTGCCGGGGACGACGTGGACGATCGGGGCCATGTTCGGCATGACGTCCGGCCTTCCGCTCAATGTGGATATCGAGCGCAACTCCATGTCAGCGATGACGAGCTTCTTCCCGCAGATCAGGACGATGGGGGATATTCTCGCCGATGAAGGCTACCGGCAGATGTTCGTTCTCGGTTCTGACGCGACGTTCGGCGGCAGGCGGCTCTATTTTACCGAACACGGTGATTTTGAAGTGCGTGATTATATATACGCCAAAGAGCAGGGGATTATTCCGGAAGATTATAAAGTCTGGTGGGGCATGGAAGACGAGATCACGTTCAATATGGCACGCGATGCCCTCACGGAACTGGGCTCGGGCGACCGGCCTTTTAACCTGACGCTGCTGACAGTCGACACTCACTTTACAGACGG
>CACZTA010000267.1 GCA_902783935.1 uncultured Lachnospiraceae bacterium
ACGGTTCCTGTTGACACCTTTTCGGGTAGAATCAGTGAGTCAGGAATGAGCCAGGGGGACGTTGTTAGTGACTCCCAACGTCCCCCTGATTCACACCCCTGACTCAGCATGACTCTGTCTCAGGCAGTCCTGTCCGCTTTTTCCCGTACGATAACAGGCTGTTTTTCCCCAAGAACAGCTTCTTTTGTAAAGATACATTTTTTGACGTTTTCTTCATTCGGAATATCGAACATAACGTCTTCCATTACATTTTCCATGATTGCCCTCAGGCCTCTCGCACCGGTTTTCTTACGCATGGCGATCTGTGCGATCTCTCTGAGTGCTTCCGGCCTGAATTCGAGTTCAACGCCGTCGAGCGCCATGAGTTTCCGGTACTGTTTTACCAGGCAGTTTCTGGGCTCGGTCAGGATCCTTACCAGTGCTTCTTCGTCCAGCTCATCAAGGGTGACGAAGATAGGCAGTCTTCCGATAAATTCAGGCGTCATGCCGAATTTCATAAGATCCTGAGGTGTGAGGTCTCTGAGCTTCTCAGAAAAGGTTTTCTCCTTTTCCGCACCGGATGCCGTACCGAATCCGATCGTCTTTTTATCTGCTTCCCCGCCGAGGATTTTTTCAATACCCGCAAAAGCACCGCCGCAGATAAACAGAATGTTCCTCGTATCGATCTCCAGTGTCTCAGCATTCGGGTGTTTGCGTCCTACTTTAGGAGGAACAGAAGCCACAGTACCCTCGAGGATTTTCAGCAGTGCATGCTGTACGCCCTCTCCGGACACATCTCTTGTGATGGATGTATTTTCCCCCTTTCTTGCGATCTTATCAATCTCATCGATGTATACAATTCCTTTTTCAGCCAGGCTGATGTCATTGCCTGCAGCCTGGATCAGCCTCAGAAGCACGTTCTCAACGTCTTCGCCGACATAACCGGCTTCTGTCAGTGTCGTAGCGTCAGAGACTGCAAACGGAACACCCAGGATCTTAGCCAGGGACCTGGCAATGTAGGTCTTGCCGGAACCGGTAGGTCCGATCATCAGGATGTTGCTCTTCTCGATATCAACATCCGGATCGCCCTTGCCGTTGATCCTCTTGTAATGGTTGTAAACAGCCACTGCAATAGATTTTTTGGCTCTGTCCTGTCCGATTACAAACTGATTCAGAAAATCTACGATCTCACGCGGCTTTTTCAGTTCGTCATCACGGGCATTTACCATAGAAAAGCTGGCTGTCTTTTTCTCCTGTTCCGCACGATTCAGGCGGTTAATGATATCATTTGACGTCCTGATACAGTCCTCACAAATGATAGCGCCGCCGCCTCCGATGAATCGTCTCTTTGTGCTCTTTGCGGCTCCGCAAAACAGGCATTTTTGTTCCTTTTCCATCATTTCCGCCTCCTTTCTTCTGATCATAGATGAATGACCGGCACTTATGCATGAATTAAGGCTTCCGCGCCAAGCATGGCCGCCGCCGCGTAGAGCTGCGCCGCCTGCCGCATGGCCTGATCGTCTGTGTGAAACTTCGGCCGGTGAAGTTCTTCCACACCTTCTCCTTTTGTTCTGCTGCCGACCCAGAAAAACCAGGACGGAATCCCCTGGCCATACAACGCGAAATCTTCGCTTGCAAGGGACGGCTGTGCGTCCGTGATGCCGCAGGAAGCCGCAGCGTCCGCAGCCAGCTTCGCGCTTTCTGCCATCTCCGGAAGATTCCTGACAGCCGGAATCCGCTCTTCCCAGATGATCTCCCAGTCGCATTCGTAGGCCGCAGCCGTATTCCCAACGATTGCTTCCGTCCTGGAAATACCGCGTTCAAGGGCTTCATTCGAAAGCGACCGAATTGTCGCCATCATTTCCACCTGGTCGGCGACTCGGTTTACGGGACTTCCTCCCTCAATGCGGCCGATCGACAGAACCACCGATTCCAACGGATCCGTGTTCCTGCTGACAATGGTCTGCAGCGACTGGATAACCGCTGCCGCACAGACAATCGGATCAACATTCAGATGAGGCATGGACCCGTGGCCTCCGCGGCCTTTGATCCGGATGGTCATATTCCGCTTGGCGGCCATGAGCGAGCCTTCATGAAGAACGATTTTCCCAGATTCAATTGACGGCCAGTTATGGATGCCGAATATCGCGCGGGGATGAATGCGTTCAAACAGTCCCGCGTCAATCAGCGCCCTTGCGCCGGTCGTTCCTTCTTCCGCCGGCTGGAATATCAGGTCCACGGTATTCTTAAGCCGGCCCTGCGCCTTCAGCCTTGTGAGAATCAGCGCGGCCCCGAGAAGCGACGCCGTGTGAAAATCATGTCCGCATGCGTGCATAACGCCCTCATTGCGGGATTTCCATGGGCTCTCATATTGCTCGGCCTGCGAAAGCGCGTCAATATCCGCCCGCAGGGCTATCTCCGTTCCGCTCCCGTCCCCGGGGATCCTTGCCAGCACGCCCGTAGGCGTACCGGTCTTTAGAAGCTCCACGCAGGGCAGCTGTTCCAGAAATGCCCGGATCACGCCGGTTGTCCTGTGCTCGGCCTTCGAAAGCTCCGGATGCATATGCAGATCTCTTTTAATGAGGAGAATCTGCTCGAATTCTTCCGGAAGAAGTGTCATGATATCCATAATAGTGCCGTCCTCTCTTCACGCTCCCATAATTATGTCCTGTTTCCGCACCATTATACACCCGATCTCCTGACGGTCATATATGGAAATCCTGCTGCCCGGCACTTACTTTGACAGCCTGTCTGCGACGCAGGACGCAACGAAGCTCTCCGGCTTCGTCTCTGCAGCGTATCCTGACGCCCTTACCCATCCCACAAGCTCCGGGATCAGCTCTCTGGTCTTGCCTTTCTCGCTGTTTCCGGCATCGATATGGATAGAGATCGGGACGGACAGATACATGTCGTGATATTTCTCCTGCGCCTCGAGCGCGTCAACCAGCGCCGTTGCAAGGTTGAGGGAATCATTCGTCTCGATATGCAGCTTTCTCCTTACATCCCGGATAAGGGGAATCCTGGATACTTCATAGAAGAAGATTCCGCCTTTCCCTTTTGCAATGAC
>CACZTA010000268.1 GCA_902783935.1 uncultured Lachnospiraceae bacterium
AAGTGAAGGCGAAGATAACAGACCGGTAGTCGGCGTCCTGTCTATCGACAATTACGACGAGGCCATGGAGGGCGTCGAAGAAGTCCGACGCTCTGTGAGCCGGGCACTCGTGGAACGGGAAATCAACCAGTACTTTAACGATGTTGACGCAGTCGTCAGACGCATGACAACGGACCGCTATATTTTCATGATGCGGAAAAAGGCGCTCGACGAGTGTGAGACGGACAGGTTTTCGCTTCTGGACCGCGTCAAAAGGGTGAACATCGGAAATGATATCGCACTCACGATTTCGATCGGCATCGGCGTCGGATCCCTCTCCTATCTGCAGAATGCGGAAGCCGCCCAGTCCGCCATCGAGCTTGCACTCGGCAGGGGCGGTGACCAGACCGTTATTAAAGACGGATACCGCACCCGGTTTTACGGAGGGCGGTCAGAATCCACCGAGCGTGTGACCAGGGTGAAAGCCCGCGTCAAGGCGCATGCCCTGGAGGAGATACTGGACGGGAAAAACCGGGTCGTCGTGATGGGCCACAAACTGACGGATATTGATTCGCTCGGCGCTGCCATCGGTATCTGCCGGGCGGCGAAATGTGTCGGAAAGCCCTGCCACATCGTGGCAGACGATGTTTCTGATTCCATCATCCCGGTGATGGAGCTCTTCCGTGAAGATCCTGAATACGGGGAAGATTTCTTTATAGACAGGGAACGTGCGTTTGCGCTGACCGGTGCGGACACAGCCCTGATCGTGGTGGACACGAACAAGGCCTCCTATACGGCGTGCGAGGAACTGCTTCAGAAGACGAATACGATTGTCGTGCTCGACCATCACAGAGTGGGAGACGACCGGATCCAGAACGCCGTCCTGTCCTATATCGAACCTTATGCGTCGAGCGCCTGTGAGATGGTCGCCGAAGTCCTGCAGTATTTTGCGGAGGACCTGAAGCTCCGCGGCATTGAAGCGGACGCGCTGTATGCCGGTATCATGATTGATACAAATAATTTCATGACCCGCACGGGCGTGCGGACATTCGAGGCAGCCGCCTATCTGCGGAGGAGCGGCGCGGACATTACCCGCGTGAGAAAGCTTTTCCGGGATCAGTGGGGCGATCTGCGGACAAAAGCGGAGACGATCGCAAGGGCGGAGATTTTCGACGGAATTTATGCGATCTCGGTGTGCCCGAGTGAAGAGACGAAATCCCCGACCGTGACCTCTGCGCAGGCGGCCAACGACCTGCTCGATGTCGTCGGCATCAAGGCTTCCTTTGTGCTGACGGACTATAACGGCCAGATCTATATCAGCGCCAGGGCGATCGACGAGGTCAATGTCCAGCTCATCATGGAGCGCCTGGGCGGCGGCGGACATCTGAATATAGCCGGCGCACAGCTGCCGGATTATTCAATCGAAGAAGCCCTTGAGCTTCTGAGGGATACAATCACGCAGATGCGTGAAGAAGGAGAAATCTGATGAAGGTAATACTGATACAGGATGTGAAGTCACTGGGGAAGAAGGGCGACATCGTCAATGCCAGTGACGGGTACGCCCGCAATATGCTGTTTCCGAAGAAACTGGCGATTCCGGCGACAGACGGTGCCGTGAAAGACCTGGCGGCAAAGAAGCGCGGCGAGGAAAAGCAGGCGCAGCAGGCGCTGGAAGCAGCAGAGAACCTCAAGAAAGAAATCGAGTCGAAAAGCGTGGACGTCAGGATCAAGGTCGGAGAGAACGGCCGGGTCTTCGGCTCCGTATCAACGAAAGAGATTGCCGAAGCAGTGAAGACGCAGCTCGGCATGGAACTTGACAAGAAAAAGATGATCCTTGAGCATCCGATTAAGGAGCTCGGGACGACGGCTGTGGACATCCGTCTTCATCCGCAGGTAACAGCGGCACTGAAAGTCAACGTAAAGGAAGCCTGATGGACGAACAACTTGTGAGACGCATCCCGCCTCACAGCGCAGAGGCGGAAAAATCTGTGATCGGCGCGATGCTGATGAGCGAAGAAGCCGCGATGGCGGCGGAAGAGATCCTGAACGGGGAAGATTTTTACGACAGGCAGCTCGGTGCGGTCTTTGAGACCATGAAAAAGCTGAGTGACGACCGGAAGCCGCTCGATGAAGTGACCCTCAAGGCGGCGCTGGAGAAACAGGACCTCCCGGAAGAAGTAAAAAGCATGGAATTCATCAAGGATATCCTTCTTGCGGTTCCCACATCCGCCAATATCCGCGAATATGCGGGAATCGTGCGGGACAGGGCGACGCTCAGACGCCTGATCGCGGCTTCCGCAGAGATTGAGAGCGCCTGCTATGCGGGCGCGGAGGAGACGGAAACCATCCTTGACAATGCCGAGAAAAGTATCTTCCAGGTTGTCCAGCAGCGGTCCGCCGCCGGCTATACAACTGTAAAAGAGGTTGTATACAGGACGCTGGAGGCGATCGCGGCAGCCTCGCGTTCAAAGAGCCATATCACGGGGCTTGAGACCGGATTTCTGGACCTGGACTATAAGACGTCAGGCTTCCAGAATTCGGATTTTATCCTGGTGGCGGCCAGGCCTTCCATGGGGAAGACCGCTTTCGTTCTGAATATTGTGGAATATATGGCTCTCCGGAAAAACTGGCCGTGTGCCGTGTTTTCACTGGAAATGTCCAGTGAATCCCTGATGAACCGCATGCTTTCCATGGAATCCCGCGTGGATTCGCAGAAGATCCGCACCGGCCGCATGAATGACGAGGAATGGTCGCGCGTTGTGGAAGCTTCCGGCGTGATCGCCAACTCTTCGATCGTCATTGACAATACACCGGGGATCACCCTGAGGGAACTGCGTTCAAAGGCCAGAAAATTCAAAATTGATCTCGATATCAAGGTTATTTTTATCGACTATCTGCAGCTGATGAGCGGGAGCGGGAAGCCCGGTGCCAGCAGGCAGCAGGAGATCTCGGACATATCCCGCGGCCTGAAGAGCCTTGCGCGGGAACTGAATATCCCTGTCGTCGCCCTCTCACAGCTGAACCGGAGTGCGGAGACCAGGGACGATCACCGGCCGATGCTCTCGGATCTGCGTGAATCAGGCGCTATTGAGCAGGATGCGGATGTCGTCATGTTCATCTACCGGGATGATTACTATCATAAGGACACGGAAGAGAAGAATATCGCCGAGATCATCATAGCAAAGCAGCGCAACGGGCCGATCGGTACGACCAAGCTTGTCTGGCTGCCGGAATATACAAAGTTTGCAAACCTGAAGAAAAACTGAAATTGGAGGTACCTGATGTACACACTTGAAGACATTCGAACAGTCGATCCGGAAATTGCAGCACTTATCCAGGCGGAAATTGACCGTCAGAATTCCCATCTCGAACTGATCGCTTCCGAGAACTGGGCGAGCAAAGCGGTCATGTCGGCCCTCGGCAGTGTGCTGACAAATAAATATGCAGAAGGGTATCCGCAGCACCGCTACTATGGCGGTTGCGAATGCGTGGACGGCATCGAGGATCTGGCACGTGAGCGGGCAAAGAAGCTGTTCGGGTGCACTTATGCCAATGTACAGCCGCATTCCGGCGCACAGGCGAACATGGCGGTCTTTTATGCGCTTCTTCAGCCGGGCGACACTTATATGGGCATGAAGCTCGATGAGGGCGGCCATCTCTCACACGGTTCACCGGCCAATATTTCCGGCAATTATTATCATGCCGTCCCCTACGGTGTTGATGAAAACGGTTTTATTGATTACGATGCATGCGAGCGGATCGCAAAGGAGTGCCGGCCGAAGATGATCATCGGCGGAGCGAGCGCCTACAGCCGCATCATTGATTTCAAGCGCCTCCGGGAGATCGCGGACTCAGTCGGGGCTTACCTGATGGTCGATATGGCGCATATCGCGGGTCTCGTCGCGACAGGCGAACACCCGAGCCCGATCCCGTATGCACATGTGGTGACGACGACGACCCATAAGACACTGAGAGGTCCGAGGGGCGGCATGATCCTGAGCGATGAGGCCTTTGCAAAAGAGCACGGCCTCAACAAGTGCATTTTCCCGGGCACACAGGGCGGACCGCAGATGCATTCCATCGCGGCAAAAGCCGTCATGCTTCTCGAAGACCTGCAGCCGTCTTACGCGGAATACAGCAGGCAGGTTGTGAAGAACGCCAAGGCACTTGCTAAGGGACTGACGGACCGCGGCCTGAATATTGTCACCGGCGGAACCGATAACCACCTGATGCTTGTGGACCTGAGAGGTACGGGCGTAACCGGCAAAGAGCTTGAGGCGCGCCTGGATGAAGCCCACATCACGGCGAATAAGAATACGGTGCCCGGAGAGCCGCTGTCCCCGTTTGTTACGTCGGGAATCAGGCTGGGGACGCCGGCTGTCACGACCAGAGGGCTGGTTGAAGCCGATATGGACAGGATCGCCGAGGCGATCGCCCTGGTAAAAGAAGATGCGGCGAATATACCGGCTGCAAAAGAAATCGTCAGGGAACTTACAGACAGATATCCGCTGGAGGCGTAAAGCTATGATGAACCGCAAAACACAGAAAATTGTTGTGGCAGTAATTGCCGTTGTCCTGGCCGTGATCATGGTGCTGTCGATCGTGGCACCGATGATGTCATGAGGACCCTGATTGCAGCGGGGACAGTGGCGGACGGCCTGGTGAAAAAGCTTATCACGGAAAAAAAAGGGGAGCTCATGAAGCGCTTCCCTTCTTTTTTTTCAGATCCGGAACGGCTGCCGGTCCGTATGCTGAACGAAGATGTGTGGAGGACTGAGAGCGGGGAGATTGCGAAAATACCGGCAGCCGTCCGGGAGATTGAACCGGACTTCACTGATGCTGACCGGGAAGGCCTGACGGAGCTTCTCAGAGAACGCGCTGCGACGCGGCGGACATATGCACCCATGGTCAGAGATCCGCACAGAACCGTGCTCATCAGGCCGGGAGCAGACGGTTTCTTTGCTGCGCTGTGGCATCTGTGCGAGCTGACGGGGTCCGGGTGCGACGCGGACATAAAAAAGATCCCGGTCTGCCAGGAGACAGTCGAGATCTGTGAATATTTTGATCTGGACCCGTACACCGCACCGTGCGGTAATATGCTGCTGATCGCTGCAGCTGACGGGAGCAGGATGCTTTACGAGCTGGGCAGGCGGGGACATTCCGTCACGCAGATCGGGGTTCTGACCGGCGGCCGCGGACGGCTGCTGCGCTATGCAGGGCATACCCGCTTTCTTGACAACCCGGACAGGCGGTGAGCTCAGTGTGCCGCTTCCAGCGAGAAGCGGAACTCCGTACCGCCTCCTTCCGTGCTGACGACCGTGATCGTCTGGCCGTGCTTCTGGATGATTTCGCGGACGATAGCGAGACCGAGTCCGGTGCCGTTTTTGTTGACGCCGCGTGAACTGTCTTTTTTATAGAAGCGGTCCCAGATGCGGGGCAGGTCTTCCCGTGCAATTCCCGGACCTTCGTCGCGCACAAATACATAACAGTAAGTGCGGCCGGCTGTCGTCTCAATTGTAATCTCCGACCCTGCGGGACTGAATTTCAGCGCGTTATCAAGAAGATTGGACAGAACAAGTTTTATCTTCTCCTCATCGGCACGGACCATGAGCGGTCCCTCTGAGAGAATCAGCCTGATCGACAGATCCTTATCACGGCACTGCCCCTTGTAAATGAAAGCGCCTCTCCGGACAAGTTCATTTATGTCAAAAACTCTATAAGAGAGAGCTTCCTTGCCGGATTCCAGCGCGTTCAGATTGAGGACGCTCTGCGCGAGGGCGGTCAGCCGGTCGGTCTCTTCCGAGATAATCGTCAGGTATTTTTCATAATCCTCCGGCGGGATTGTCCCGTCGAGCATCGCGTCGGTAAATCCTTTGATGGACGTCAGCGGAGAACGGATGTCGTGGCTTACATTGACGATAAACTGCCGCTCATATTCCTCCTGCTGCCGGATGCGGTCAGCGAGATACATCATGTCTGAGGCGAGTTCGGAGATCTCATTCCGGGCGTTGA
>CACZTA010000269.1 GCA_902783935.1 uncultured Lachnospiraceae bacterium
AGGACTCCCGATGGGAAAACGCGAAAAACTGTTACTCGGTCTCACCATCGGCCTCGCCGGACTTGACGGCGTGATGGCTTACAGGACGTGGGTAAAGAAGAAAGGGATTGTTCTCAGGGATATGATCCTCACCTCACTCGACGGAAGGATCCACGGAAATCAGAATCCCGGAGATGATGACGCAGAGACGCACACGATCCCCATTGAATAGCAGAGAAAATGACAGCTGCCGCAGCATCTGAAGGGACACCGGAGCGTTCCTTTAAAGGCTGCGGCAGCTGTTCTGACCGGTTTATTATTTTCCGGGCTGCCTCCAGGGATTCCTGTCATCTGACATTTTCATGACAGACTGGTAGGCAGGACGGATAATCTTGCCCATCGTCACGATCTCCTCCAGACGGTGGGCGCTCCACCCGGCGATTCTCGCAATGGCAAAGATCGGTGTATAAAGCTCCATCGGAATGCCCAGCATGTTATAGACAAAGCCGCTGTAGAAGTCGACGTTCGGACTGACGCCCTTATAAATATGCCGTTTCTCCGCGATGACTTCCGGGGCAAGCCGTTCCACGGCATTGTAAAGCTCGAGATCAGCCCCGCGCCCTTTCTCCTCCGCAAGCTTCTGCACGAAGCTCTTGAAAATCCGTTCTCTCGGATCCGAGATGGAGTAGACGGCGTGGCCCATGCCGTAAATCAGGCCCTTCCGGTCAAAGGTTTCTCCGTCAACAATCGTCGAGAGATAGTATTTGATCTCGTCATCATCCTTCCAGTCCCGGATATTCTCCCGGATATTATCCATCATCTGCATGACCTTGATGTTGGCCCCGCCATGCCTGGGTCCTTTGAGGGAAGACATGGCTGCCGATATCGTGGCATAGGTATCCGAATCGGAAGATGTGACCACTCTGGTCGTAAATGTCGAATTATTGCCGCCGCCGTGCTCCATGTGGAGCATAAGCGCCGCATCCAGAACCCGGGCTTCCGTTTTCGTATAGAGCTTGTCCGGCCTCAGCATCATCAGGATGTTTTCTGCCGTGGATTTATCCGGCTCCGGCCGGTGAATATACATGCTTGCCAGATTCTCATAGTGATTATAGGCATGCCATCCGTAGATCGCCAGCATCGGAAATACTGCGATCAGGTTCAGGCACTGCCGGATCACATTTTCAATATCTGTTTTCAGCGCGAACCGGTCATACGAAGCAAGCGTCAGGATACTCCGCGTCATGGAATTCATGATGTCGCGCGAAGGTGCTTTCATGATTACGTCACGGGTAAAATTCGTCGGAAGATCCCTCGCCTGCTCAAGCACATCGATAAACTGTTCTTCGTCTTTAGGACGCGGAAGCTTTCCGAAAAGCAGGAGATAGGCCAGCGCTTCATAGCCGAACCGTCTCTCCGAATAGTGACTGACGAGATCCCTGATATTATATCCGCGGTACCAGAGCTCTCCGTCGCAGGGCACCCGTTCCCCGTCTTCTGTCTCTTTAAAGGAGCTGATCAGTGAAATATTGGTCAGGCCCGTCACGACACCTTTGCCGTTAATGTCGCGGAGTCCCCGCTTGACATCATAATCGCGGTAGTATTCGTCGGCAATCCGGTCTCCTGCCATGACCATGTCTCTGTGTGAGGCTGCAAACTGCCTCATGTCTGTATGATATCCCGTTCCCATTCCTGTTCCTCCTTTCCTGTGGATATGTCCCCGACTGTCGGCAGATCCTTCCGTCTTCTCATAACAGACCTGCCGGAAACCTGTGGAGGCCTGCGCCTTTCCGGTTTCTTCGGGCATGAAAAACAGGTTCCGCTTTTTTGCGGATCCATTACCGCAGAGAACGCTCCGTTCCCTGTCCCAAAAAGTATACGGACTGAAAATGCAGCCCGTCAACCCGTTTTGATCATGCTTAATACATTTTTTATTGAAAAACAGTCTCTCGAAAAACTTCTCCTTGCTTTTTTATTTCCCGTCTGGTATCATGATTTATGCTGCAGAGCAATGCGGCGAATTACATACTGCTCTTCTATTCGAGCATCTTGGAGAAGTACCCAAGCTGGCCGAAGGGACACCCCTGGAAAGGGTGCAGGTCGTTAATAGCGGCGCGAGGGTTC
>CACZTA010000270.1 GCA_902783935.1 uncultured Lachnospiraceae bacterium
ACGGGAAAAGTTGATGCCCATCAGGTAATCTTCTTTAGCTCTCAGGAAAGCCGAATCGGACAGATGGTCATAGGCCTGCAGCTCTTTCGCTTCACGGATCCCCCTCCGGATTTCCTCGTCGGTAAACGAATCGATCCAGACACGTCTCCTCTCTTTTTTCCTGACGCAGGGATCCGACATCATTTCCACGAGCCGGTAAATATATTCGCCTTCCCGCCCCGAGTCCGTACAGACATAGATGACGTCCACATCGTCCCTGGCAAGCAGACGGCTGACTGTCTGAAATTGCTCCCGGGCATCCGGAATAATTTCATACCGGTATTCGGACGGCAGGAAGGGAAGCTTATCCAGCGACCACTTCTTCATGTCCGGATCATAAACCTCCGGGTAGCTCATGGTAACAAGATGGCCGAAGCACCAGGTCACAATGAACTGCTCCGTCTCTATGAAACCGCCTTTTCCGCTGCCCGGCATCCCGAGCGTCCTGGCAAATTCTCTCGCGACGCTCGGCTTTTCGGCAATATATAGCTGTTTACCCAATCGTCCTCCGGTCTTACTTCTTTGTAATGTAATTGAGAGCAGTCAGCATCTCGGCGCATTCGACCGCACCGCCTGCAGCCCCTCTCAGCGTATTATGCGAGAGGCCGACAAACTTCCAGTCAAAAATCGAGTCTCTGCGGAGCCGTCCGATCGATATGCCCATGCCCCCTTCATAATTGACATCCAGGGCCACCTGGGGACGGTTGTCCTCTTCAAGATACTGGATAAAGTGTTCAGGCGCATGCGGAAGCCTGAGTTCCTGCGGCTTTCCGCCGAACTCCCTGAGTTTTGCGATCAGTTCTTCCTTAGACGGGTCTTTGCTGAAATTCACGAAAACAGAAGCCGTATGTCCGTTGAGGACAGGTACGCGGATGCACTGGGACGTAATCTTCAGATCTCCTTCCGCCTTGACAATTTTTCCGCCGGAAATGCTGCCGAATACTTTCAGCGGTTCCTGCTCGGACTTCTCTTCTTCTCCGCCGATATACGGAATAATATTTGCCTGCATCTCAGGCCAGTCCTTAAACGTCTTTCCTGCCCCGGAGATCGCCTGGTAAGTGCTGACAACGACTTCCTTCGGGCCGAACTCTTTCCATGCGGCCAGAGCCGGCGTATAGGACTGGATTGAGCAGTTCGGCTTGACCGCGATAAAGCCGCGCACCGTACCGAGTCTCTTTTTCTGGTAAGGAATAATCTCAAAATGCTCCGGATTGATCTCGGGAATCACCATCGGGACGTCGTCGGTCCAGCGGTGGGCACTGTTATTGGACACAACCGGCGTCTCCGCTTTCGCATAAGCTTCTTCGACAGCGCGGATCTCGTCTTTTGCCATGTTGACGGCAGAGAATACGAAATCGACATCCTTCGAAACGCCCTCCACATCGGAGACATCGCGGATCACCATCCCGCGGATCTTTTCGGGAATCGGTTCATCCATCTTCCATCTCGCACCGACGGATTCTTCATATGTCTTCCCGGCACTTGAAGCGGACGCCGCGAGTACCGCGATCTCAAACCACGGATGATCTTTCAGGATCGTTATAAATCTCTGTCCCACCATACCGGTTGCGCCAAGAATTCCCACTTTCAGCTTCTGTTCCATACTGACCTCCTCATTCCCCTGTTATTTCTTCAAGAAAAGCCTTTGCGTTTTCTATCTCTTCCTGCATCGCTCCCGGCGCACCTTTCGTCAGCCGTTTTTCGACGCAGGTCCGGAGGGAAACCGCATCATAGATATCTTCATCAAATGCTTCCGATTCGGCACGGTATTCCGAAAGCGGAAGCGTATCAAACCCTTCGTTCCTGCTGATGCATCTCAGGACGAGCCGGCCGATTATCCCGTGCGCATCGCGGAAGGGAACCCCTTTCCGCACCAGGTAATCAGCGGCATCTGTTGCATTTGAAAAGCCCTGGAGGGCACTTTTTTCCATCCGTTCCCTGTTAAAGGAAATGCCGGAAAGCATGCCTGTCATCAGCGTTATGCAGCCTTTGACGGTATCGATTGCGTCGAAGGTCATCTCCTTGTCTTCCTGCATGTCCTTGTCGTAAGCGAGCGGCAGGCCCTTCATGGTCACAAGCAGCGACATAAGAGCCCCGTAGACACGGCCTGTTTTTCCGCGGATCAGTTCGGCGATATCCGGATTTTTCTTCTGCGGCATGATGCTGCTGCCGGTCGCGTATGCATCATCCAGCTCGACAAACCTGTATTCGTTTGAATTCCAGATAATGATCTCTTCAGAGAGCCTCGACAGATGCATCATCTGGATCGCCAGTGCATCAAGATACTCGATGATATAATCCCGGTCTGAGACGCCGTCCATGGAATTCTCACACGGCCGGTCGAATCCCAGTACTGAAGCTGTCATGCTGCGGTCAAGCGGATAGGTCGTTCCGGCAAGGGCGCCGCTGCCCAACGGGCATATATTCATCCGTTCCCTCACGGAACCGAGACGCTCGTAGTCTCTCCGGAACATTTCAAAATAAGCGCCGAAATGATGGGCGAGCGTGACCGGCTGAGCCTTCTGGAGATGGGTGAACCCGGCCATATACGTGTGGACATTTTCCTCCATGATCCGGAAAACCGTTTTCAGCAGATCCGCCGTCAGTTCCCTCGTCTCATCGATCTCATTCCTTATATAGAGACGCATGTCAAGCGCTGTCTGGTCATTTCTGGACCG
>CACZTA010000271.1 GCA_902783935.1 uncultured Lachnospiraceae bacterium
ACGGAGGAAGACCGGGCTGCAAAGCTGGCCGGGGTAAAAGAATAAACTGACAACTTTCTTTTATGGATGGAAGGAAAAGGATCACGGAATGAAAAAAACAGCGCTTGTCATACTGGCAGCAGGAATCGGAAGCCGTTACGGCGGGGGAATCAAGCAGATGACACCGATCGGGCCGGGCGGAGAAATCATGATGGACTACGCAGTTTACGATGCACTTGAAGCCGGGTTCAATAAGGTCGTTTTTATAATCAGAAAGGATCTTGACCGGGATTTCCGTGAACTGATCGGTGACCGGATTTCAGCAGTGACGGAAACGGCTTATGCGTATCAGGAGATCGATGATCTTCCGGAAGGCTTCTCTGTCCCTGAGGGACGGACGAAACCATGGGGAACCGGCCAGGCGCTCCTCGCGGCGGCAGACGTGATCGAAGAACCGTTTGTCGTGATCAATGCGGATGATTACTACGGAAAAAGCGGCTTCCGGGCGCTTCACAGCCTCCTTGTCGGGGAAGAGGAGAAAGCTGACGGGCGGCATGCATTGTCCATGGCTGCATTCAGGCTCGGCAATACGCTCTCTGACCACGGCGGCGTGACTCGCGGAATCCTTGAGACGGCGGACGACGGGAGCCTGCTCGGCATCACCGAGACAAAGAATATTATCAGGACGGAGAGCGGTGCCGGGATCAGTACAGACGACGGTGTGAAGCCGGTTTCGGTTGAATGCGGGGTCTCCATGAATATGTGGGGCATGCATCCGGCTTTCTTAAGGGAACTGAAAGACGGTTTCCCGGAATTCCTCCGCTCCGGGGGAGACCCGATGAAGAAGGAGTATCTGCTTCCGGAGATCATCGACCGCATGCTGAAGGAAGGGAAAGTCAGCGTGAAAGCGCTTCCCACAGATGATGTCTGGTTTGGTATGACTTACAGGGAAGACCTGCCGCAGGTGCAGGCCGAGATCGCGGAGCTCGTCAGGAAAGGTGTCTACAGATCGCCTCTGTTTCCGAAAGTCTGACGTAAGCCTTTGATGATGAAAAAGAGGATAAGCTGTTGAAGATCAGGAAGATAATCATGCTTTTCGCAGCCGGTGTGCTCCTTATGACAGGATGTGCGAGGTCTGATGCAAAGGACGCCTATTTAAAGGGATGCGCAGCGCTGGAATCCGGTGCGCTGGAAGAGTCCCGGTCATATTTTAACGGTGTGATCGAGACCGGCTATTATGTGCCCCATGCCTGGCGGGGGATCGGACTCGGCTATATGACTGCGGGGGACTATGCGGACGCATGTATCGCATTTGAGAAGAGCCTGCTTGAGGTCGAAGAGGAGTCGGAGGCATTCCAGCGGGATGTCAGTCTTTATCTCGCCTTCTGCAGGGATCTGCAGGGCCAGCCGGAGAAGACGATGGAAATCTATAACCAGATGATCCGCCGCAGTCCGGACCCGGAGGTGCTGTTTCTGCGCGGCCGCCTGAATCTCCGGAACGGCGACGCCAAAACCGCGAAGAAGGATTTCGACCAGGCCGTCTCGCTCAGTTCCGATTATGATCTGTATATCAATATTTACCAGATTTACGACGAGATGGACCGGAGCGGCGACGGCGCGGGATATCTGGAACAGGCGCTGGCGGAGGCCTCACGGAATGAAGAGGAATACTACGAACAGGGGCTGGTCAATTACTATCTGCAGAATTATGAGGACGCCAAGGATTTTCTGATCAAGGCGATCCGTAAGGACGAAAATGATAAGAATGCGATTTTCCTCCTTGGACAGGTCTATCTGTCCCTCGGGGATATTGCAAATGCCAGGGCTGTCTATAATGAGTATACGGAGACGGAGGGCATGCAGGGCGGCGCCTGCAACGGTCTCGCTCTCTGTGACATCGCTGAAAACGATTATGAGAGCGCGCTCAGCCATGTCCGGGCCGGCCTCGAGGCGGAGCCGTCGAATCAGGGCCTTCTCTATAACGAGATTGTGCTCTGCGAGCAGATGCGCGACTGGAACGGGGCGCGGACACGTGCTGCGGCCTATGTTGCGAAGTTTCCGACAGATGAGGCAGGGCTGAGGGAATATGAGTTCCTGTCGACGAGGTAAAAGACAAGGGTGCAGGGCACCCTTTTTTTATTGTGAACAGACAGGATAAATGTTATTCTTAAGACGCATCATTATTATTCCTGTAAGGAGGAGGGAAGTATGGAACAGAACAGAAAGAAAATGAAGAAAACTGCAGGCCGCTGCCCGGCCGCCGCCATAATGGCAGCGATACTGGTTTTATCTGCAGGAAACCTCGCAGCTGTGCAGGCATCTGATATTAATCTCGAAACAAATGCCGCCAGCCTGGAACTCTCTTCTGCTTCTGCCGTTGAGGCGTACGAAGGGGAAGAAGGCTCTGCTGCCCCGCAGACGCTCGATGATGTGGCAAAGATATACAGTTTCAGCGTCGACGGCAATACGGTTTCCCTGCCGGCTTCTGTTGAAGATATGAAAGCTGCCGGCTTCGGCTTCGACGGTTATTCTGATGAAGATAAACTGCAGGCCAATGCATTCGCCGGTATTTACCTGTCTTATAACGGTTCTGATGCTTATAAGAGCCTTAAGGCTGATATTTACGGCGACAAAACGGACAGGGTTCCTTTTAAGGACGGAAAGATTGCCAGGATTTCCATTGATAAAGATCGTGAAGAGACGATGGGAATCGAATTTAAAACCGCTGACGGGATTGCAGTCGGGGATCCGGTACAGAAAGTGCTGGATCTTTACGGAACACCGACGAATGACAACGGAAAGGATTTGTTGAATTATTTTTTCACGACTGATATGGCTAAGAAAGGACTGATTGAAGAAGCGCAGAAAATGAGTCCTGCAACAGATAAACTTGCGATTAATTATGACGGAGACGGCATCATCACGGCTATCACAATGGTATATCTTCCCGAATAAAAGAAACTGGGTGATACCGATAAGTAAAAAGGGTGCCTGTCATCATGTTCGGAACATGGTGACAGGCACCCTTTATTTTAAAATTCCATGTAGACCTCCCCGCCCTGCAGTTCG
>CACZTA010000272.1 GCA_902783935.1 uncultured Lachnospiraceae bacterium
AGACAGAAGCGGGTGCGGGGGAGGAGGAAGAGGCGGGTGTGCCTGAATCCTTCTTGCCGCAGCCTGAAGCTATCACAAGTGTACAGACAAACAGAATGGCTAATTTTTTCTTCATATACAGATTCTCCTCGTACAATATCTGAATACTATTAAAATAAGGATGATCGTTCTGCAACGAAGGATCCTGACTTTATCTTAATCCGCTGCCGCGGAAAAGACAAGTGAACAATCCGTGAAACCGGACCGGTCATTTCGCCTCCAGGCGATGGAATCCGAACCCGCATACGGAGAAGAATTCAGGCCCGGTATGAATGCCGATGATCGGGGTCTCGCAGATGGTCTCGACGGTTGTTTCGGGACCTGCTGCCTTGCGGACCATCTCTGCAAGTTCCTCAGCTTTGTCGTAGACAGAAGAGTGCGAGATGAAAACGAGGCGGGGGGCATCCGGAACGCCCATTTCCTTTTTATAGGAACGCGTCAGGCTTTTCATGGCGGAATTGACGCCTCTGACTTTAGCGGTGACCTGCAGTTTTCCTTCGTCATCGATCACCATCAGCGGTTTGATGTTCAGCATGCCGCCGATCAGGGCGACAGCGGCAGAGACTCTTCCGCCCCTGTGCAGGTAGTCCAGATCCCCGACGGAGAACCTGTGGCAGAGAAACGGACTGTATTTCACGAGCCAGTCTGCATTTTCCTTAATCGTCATGCCCTTTGCGCGGTTCATGGCTGCGGCGACGGTGAGGACGCCCAGGCCGGCTGTCGCAGAAAGCGTGTCCACCGCGATGATCGTGCGGTCCGGATACTTGTCCTCCAGCTGGCTGACAGCCATCTGTGCATTGGCAAATGTAGCAGAGAGGCCTGACGAGAAGGAGAGATAGAGAATATCATGACCTTCCTCGAGAAGAGGTGTCCAGGATTCGATATAGCGGTATGGAGTAATCTGCGATGTTTTGACATCGGCGCCGGTTCTCATGGCTTCATAGAGCGAGTCGCAGACACGCTCCCTGTCCGGCTGGTCAGTCAGGAAGGTACGCGGATCACCGTTAAAAAGATAGTCCATCGGGATGATCCGGATATCATATTCATCATAATAATGCTGGGGGATATCAGCGGCTGCATCAGTAAACAACAGGTAGGGTTCCATTTTGATACTCCTCATTTGATTTATTTAACAGGTGTCTATAGATTATACGGAATTCCGCAGAAAATCAAGGTTTAAGGAAAAGACTTGACAGCCGAACCGGAAATCATTAGGGTATATTCTGTATAAGTTTGTAAAAAACCAGAATGTAAACATAGAATGAAGCTGAAAAAATCAGAAATAATAGACCGCTTTTCAGCCATGATCCGCTTTAAGACGGTCTCCCATCCTGACAGGAGAGGGACCGACCGGGATGTTTTTATTGCATTCAGGAACTGGCTGAAGGAAGCGTATCCGGACCTGTTCAGTTACGGCGAAGCACTGGCTGTCGGGGACTACGGGCTCCTGATCAGGATTCCGGGGAAAAGCGGGAATGAACCTGCCGTTCTGATGGCCCACTATGATGTGGTCGGGGCGGATCCGGAGGGGTGGTCGGCAGACCCGTTCGGTGCAGAGCGGAGAGACGGAAGAATATACGGACGGGGAACACTGGATACGAAATGTACGCTCTGTTCCATTCTGGAAGCAGTCTCCTACCATATCCGGAACGGGTTTGTACCGGAACATGACATCTGGCTCTCATTCGGCGGGGAAGAAGAGGTATGCGGGGAAACTTGCAGCGCGATCGTCTCCTTCCTCGGGGAGAAAGGGGTCCGGCCTTCATTTGTTCTGGATGAAGGCGGCGCAGTGATTCCGGAAGGGGTCCCGGGATACAGGCATCAGGTCGCCATGATCGGGGCGGCTGAAAAGGGCGAAGTGAATTTCCTGCTGACATGCAGGGAGGGAAACGGAGGCCATGCATCGGTTCCCCCGAAAACAACGGTGATCGGCAGGCTGGCAAAAGCGGCGGTTGCGATCGAGAAGCATCCTTTCCCGGGGCGGCTCAGTACACCGGTGAAAGCCATGTTCCGGCATCTGTCCGGTGAAGTGCCTTTTTACGAAAAGCCTGTATTCATGTTCCCGGAGATTCTGGAGAAGCCGCTTGTTTCAGCTGCTTCTATTCTGGGAGGTTCGTTTAATGCCATGGTCCGCTCAACGGCGGCGGTGACTGTTATCAGCAGCACAGGCGGGGCTTTTAATGTGCTTCCGGGAGAAGCCGCCATGGGTGTGAATGTGAGACTGCTGGAGGGAGATACGGTCGCTTCGGCGGAGAAGAGGCTGCGCCGGCTTATACGGGATCCTTCAATCCGGATAGAGGTGATGACGGGAGATGATCCGTCTCCGACAGCGGATACGGACTGCGGCGCCTACCGGAAACTGACAGAAGTAATCCGCAGAGTCTGGCCCGGAACCCCGTCTGTTCCCTATCAGATGAACGGGGGAACGGATGCCAGGTTCTATCGCGTGCTCACAGACAGAATCTACCGGTTTACCCCGATGATCATGACGGAAGCGGAGCGGCGCACCGTCCATGGGGCGGATGAATCCATCAGCGAAGAGAATCTCCTGACCATGATCAGGTTTTATATTGAATTAATGGCAGTATTATAATTGCCGCACGGATGCCCCATACATCTCCATCCGGACTGTATCCGGGCAGCCTCCGGCAGCAGACAGGGACGACAGACATTATGAGAGGGACGGCAACCCCGAAGGGACAACCGAATAAACGGCTCAGCCGGGAGGAGCGGCAGGCAACAGTCAGAAAACAGAGGGCGGTCATAGCAGCCGTTCTTGCCGTTATCCTTCTTTATATTGGTACGGCTGTTTATCATGCAGGCCATTTTCTGAAGAAGACGACTATCAACGGTGTTGACGTGAGCGGCATGACAGCCGGACAGGCAGTGACTGCACTGCAGGCAGCCGTATCAGATTACCGTCTGACGGTCAAAGGCCCGGAGGGAAAGACGGAAGAGATTAGCGGGGACGGCCTTGACCTGCAGGTGACCGATTCCGCAGGGGCAAGAGAATACCTCAAAAAACAGGGAGCCTTTCTGTGGATGGCGGGCAGCATCAGGCAGAAGTCCTATACAACTGATCTGCAGGTAGCCTGCAACGAAGCCGTGCTGGATGAGAGGATTGCTTCTCTTGAGATGCTCAACGAAGAAAATATGCGGGAGCCGGTAAATGCAAAGATCTCTGTCATGAATGACGGGACCTGCAGGATTGATCCCGAGAAGGCAGGAACGGAGATCGATAAGGAAGCCGCTGTCGCCGCGATCCGGGACGCCGTGAAAAGCGGCCGGCGGGAGCTGGACCTCGATCCTTTTGTGACAAAACCGACAGTCCTTGCACAGGATGAAGGACTGATCGCCAGGGCGGATGCCTGGAACAATTATCTGAAAGCAGCCGGTCTCACCTACAGAGTCTGCGGGCATGATATAACGCTGGACGGCAGCAGGATCGCCTCGCTCCTGAAGGATGACGGCACTGAGGTGACTGTTTCAAAGTCCGAAGTGGCCAATCTCGTGGCTTCCTGGAAAAGCCAGTATGATACCTACAGCAGGCGGTTTGAGCTGAAGACGTATGACGGCACGACAGAAACCATTGATCCGAACGGGGACTACGGCTATGAACTGAATGATGAGGAGGCCGTAGAAGATATTATCAAACGCATTGAGAATGGCGACAGCGGTTCCTATGAGCTCACCTACTGGCACAAGCCGCTGTTTGACACCAACAACGGCCTCGGCGGCACCTATGTGGAAATCAACCTGCGACAGCAGCACATGTGGGTATGGAAGGACGGCGAGGTGGTCGTTGATACGGATATCGTATCCGGACTTCCTGTCTGGGGACGCGTCACTTATATGGGCTGTTTTGCCATTAAGAAAAAAGAAAATGAAGTCACTCTCGGCGACGTGGAAGTGGAAGGGTATTCACAGGTCGTGAAATACTGGGCTCCGTTCAACGGCGGCGAGGGGCTGCATGATGCCTGGTGGCGGGAGAATTTCGGCGGCGATATCTGGCTGTATGCCGGTTCTCACGGCTGCATAAACGTTCCGGCGGAAGTGATGCCGGATGTATTTGCCAATGTGGAGGTCGGTGAGGCGGTCGTGATATACGGAGATCCGTATGATGAGTCCGTCTATACGAAGGAGAGCAGCTGAAACGCACAGATTGGGGAGAAAACGGCCTGAAGACAGCCGCTGACGGAGGAAGTATGGGAAAAATCGAAAAGATCGAACAGCAGACAAAGACACCGTTTCTTAATTTTTTCACCCTTGAAACAATCAATAAGAAAGGAAAACCCGGAAAGTACTATGTCGCATCCCGGGCAAAGGAAGTGTCTGAGCTCGAACTTGTGAGAGGGAAAACGCGTGCGGACGGTGTGGCGATGTTCGTGCTGGATGCGGCAGACCATGACCGCGTGCTGCTGATCCGCCAGTTCCGCTGGCCTGTCGGAGCTTATGTATATGAATTCCCGGCCGGACTTGTTGAACCCGGAGAGGATTTTGTTGAAGGCGCGGTCCGGGAAGTCTATGAAGAGACGGGTCTCAGGCTGACACCGGTTGATGCGGATCCGATGTACA
>CACZTA010000273.1 GCA_902783935.1 uncultured Lachnospiraceae bacterium
GACGGTGTGATCGGCGGTGTGGGCAGCGTGCTCAGTTTCCTTCCGATCATCGTGACCCTGTTTTTCTTTCTGTCCATGCTGGAGGACAGCGGTTATATCGCCCGCGTAGCTTTCTTTATGGACCGCATCCTGAGAAAAATCGGTCTTTCCGGAAGAAGTATTGTACCGCTTCTGATCGGATTCGGCTGCACGGTGCCCGCGGTTATGGCGACCAGGACGCTGCCGAGTGAGCGCGACCGGAAGATGACGATCCTTCTGACTCCTTTCATGAGCTGTACGGCGAAGCTTCCGATTTACGGATTCTTTATTGACGCCTTTTTCCCGGGCAACAAGGGACTGATCATGGTGGCGCTGTATTTCCTCGGAATATTCACGGGTATTCTGGCGTCGTCACTTTATAAGAGCACGATGTTCAGGGGAGAGCCGGTTCCGTTTGTGATGGAGCTCCCGAATTACAGGATTCCCGGCCCGCGGAATGTGGTACAGCTTCTCTGGGAAAAGGCCAGGGACTTCCTGCACCGCGCATTTACGATTATTCTGGTTGCGACGATCGCTGTCTGGTTTCTGAGCCATGTTTCGCTGAATCTGAATATGGTGGAACAGAAGGACAGTATTCTTGCGGCGGTCGGAAATCTGCTTGTCCCGCTGTTCAGGCCGGTCGGCCTCGGACACTGGGAAATATGCATGTCGCTGATTACCGGCTTTATCGCGAAGGAGAGCGTGGTTTCCACGATGGGAATTCTGTTTGGCGGAAACCTGACGGCCATCATGACCCCGGTCATGGCTGTCTGCATGCTGGTGTTCAGCGTGCTCTATACGCCCTGTGTGGCAGCGGTTGCATCCGTCAAGAGGGAACTCGGCGGAAAATGGGCAGCGGCCATGGTTCTCTGGCAATGTATGGTTGCATGGGCGGCTGCGCTGATTGTCAATCTCATCGGCAGCCTTCTGTGAAAAAACGGAGTGAATAAATAATGAATATCTGGGATATTGTGGTGACCGTTCTTCTGGCGGCCTGTGTATTTCTGGCTGTGAGAAAGATCATTTATGACAAACGCAGAGGAAAGAGCTGCTGCGGTGACTGCTCCTCCTGCGGCTGCGGCTGCGGAGGAAGCGCGAATGGCAGCACTTCCCGGAACCGGGACACGGCCAGATAGCAGCAGACAGGAGATTTAAGATGGCTCTTCACACAGTTGCAGGCCTGACGGGGGCGGATCTGGATCTGTTTACCCGGCTGTCCGAGAATCAGCTGAAGCACTATTATGAACCTCACGGAGGGCTTTTTCTCGCGGAGAGCCTGAAGACAGTAGAACGGGCTCTGGCTTCCGGATGTGAACCGGCGGCCATGCTGATCGAAGATAAGTACAGGACACATCCGCTTGTCGTCCGTTATCTGGAGAAGATCCCGGTCTATGAAGCGCCTTTTCCTGTCCTGAAGCAGCTTGTCGGGTATTCGATGACGGGCGGTATGGTCTGTGCAATGCGGAGGCCGCTTCTGCCTGATGCGGAGGAAATACTGAGAGGCAGACGCCGCATCGCGGTTCTCGATCATGTGACAAACCAGACAAATGTCGGGGCGATTTTCCGGTCGGCGGCTGCACTTGGGATGGAGGGTATCCTGGTGACGAAATCCTCGTGTGATCCGCTGTACAGGCGCTCTGTCAGGGTCAGCATGGGTACCGTTTTCCGGATCCCCTGGACAATTGTCGGGGATGCCGGTTATCTGCCTCTTCTGAAGAAAAACGGCTTTCTTACCGGTGCGATGGCGCTGAGAGAAGCGTCTGTTCCGGCAGACAGCCCGGTTCTGAGGGAAGCGCCCCGCCTCGCCCTGATTCTCGGAAACGAAGGGTACGGGCTCCCTGACGAGGTGATTGAAGCCTGTGACCGGACCGTCATGATTCCGATGGCGGAGGGCGTGGATTCGCTGAATGTAGCGGCCGCGGCAGCGGTTGCATTCTGGTCGGCAGTGCCGCGGGATCCGCATAACAGTCAGTCCGATTTATGAAATCTGACCAAGATGAACGTAAATAGAAGGAGGGTTCTGGAAAATTTACGTATTGAGCGCAAACCCCGGAAAGATTAAAATGGAAAAGGTAAAGACAAGATCGAAAACCGTTTCGTTTGATTAAGAAGGAGAGGAAGCAATGGCAGACAGAAGACCTGACAACATGGAAAGAATTACGACACCTGCACTTGCGCAGGCATTTATCGATGAACAGATCAAAGAGCTTCGCGCCCAGATCGGAGACAACAAAGTTCTGCTGGCACTGTCAGGGGGTGTTGATTCTTCTGTAGTAGCTGCACTCCTGATTAAAGCTGTCGGCAAACAGCTTATTTCCGTTCATGTCAATCACGGTCTGCTCCGCAAGGGAGAACCCGAACAGGTCATAAAGGTTTTCCGGGATGAAATGAACGCCAACCTGATCTATGTAGATGCGGTTGACCGCTTCCTTGACAAGCTTGCGGGTGTTGCGGAACCCGAGCAGAAGAGGCACATCATCGGAGAAGAGTTCATCGACGTTTTTGCAGAAGAGGCGAGGAAACTGGATGGCGTGAAATTCCTTGCGCAGGGAACGATCTGGCCGGATATCCTCGAGAGCGAAGCCGGCATCAAGGCGCACCACAACGCAGGCGGCCTGCCGGAAGATATCGCATCCCGCTTCGAACTGGTTGAGCCGGTCAAGATCCTGTTCAAGGATGAAGTCCGTATGGTCGGAAAAGAACTCGGCCTGCCCGACAGTATGGTCTTCCGTCAGCCGTTCCCGGGTCCGGGACTCGGCGTCCGCTGCCCGGGTGCGATCACACGCGACCGTCTGGAAGCAGTACGCGAGTCAGATGCGATCCTTCGCGAAGAGTTCGCGAAAAACGGCCTTGCCGGAAAAGTATGGCAGTATTTCACCGTCGTTCCGGATTTCAAGTCCACCGGCGTGAAGGACGGGAAGCGCACCTTCGACTGGCCCTGCATCATCCGTGCGATCAACACGACTGACGTCATGGAAGTGACAGTTGAGCATCTGTCCGACGAACTGATTGACCATCTGGTACAGCGCATTATTGCGGAAGTGCCCGGTATCAACCGCGTATTATTTGATTACACGCCGAAGCCGCCCGCAACAGTTGAGTACGAATAAGAAAGCGCTGTCCACTTACAACACCTTTGAACGTCCGACTGACACTAAAGCTGGAGCTGCCGTGAAGACGTAACA
>CACZTA010000274.1 GCA_902783935.1 uncultured Lachnospiraceae bacterium
AAAATTACAGATAACAGGATCGCACTGACTGTTCACTGCATTGTGGCTTACGGTGTAAGTATCCTTGCTGTTTCAGAGAATCTGGTCGACTCGGTGCGCTATAAGGTCGAACAGTTTACGGGTCTTCAGATTGAGAGGATCGATGTTCTCGTGGAAGGGATTCGTGTAATCGATTGAGTGAGGAGGTTGCATCGTGACGAAAAAAACGATCGACGCGCAGATGCTTCGCCGCATGTTTCTGACCGGCGCAAAGAATCTGGAATTAAAGAAAGAATGGATTAATCAGCTGAATGTCTTCCCGGTACCCGACGGGGATACCGGTACAAATATGACACTTACCATCATGTCCGCAGCGGAAGAAGTTGCCGCGCTCGGGGATGATGCGACAATTGACGACCTGGCGAAAGCCATTTCCGGCGGGTCCTTAAGAGGCGCAAGAGGAAACTCCGGCGTTATCCTGTCCCAGCTGTTCCGCGGGTTTACAAAAGCGATCCTTGATCACGAGGTGCTGGACTGCGCCCTGATTTCACAGGGGCTTAACCGCGCTGTGGAGACGGCATATAAAGCAGTCATGAAGCCGAAAGAAGGAACAATCCTTACAGTGGCCAGGGCTATCGCTGAAATTGCGGAAGAAGCTGAGATACAGTCCGGGGGAGACCTCTCCGTGTATTTTGATATTCTTCTTAAAGAAGGACAGGAAACGCTCGAGCGGACACCCGAGATGCTTCCCGTACTCAAAGAGGCCGGGGTTGTGGATTCCGGCGGACAGGGCCTGATCACGGTTCTCGAAGGATGTCTGGACGCTTTCAACGGGCGCGAGCTTGACCTGACATTTGAGGCGAAAGAAGCCCCTCAGGCAGAGCAGACCAGACCTGCCGCCATCAGCACTGATGAGATTAAGTTCGGATATTGTACGGAATTCATCATCAATCTTGAGAAGCCCTTCCCGGAAGAGGAAGAACTCCGGATGAAGGAATTCCTGACTTCCATCGGCGACAGCCTCGTCCTTGTGGCAGACGATGAGATCGTTAAGATCCACGTTCATACCAACCATCCGGGACTCGCTTTTGAGAAGGGCCTTGAATACGGGAATCTCTGCCGCATGAAAATCGACAATATGCGGATCGAGCATCAGGAAAAGCTGTTCCGCGAAACGGAAATGGCAGAGGCGAAGGCACAGGAAACTCAGAAAAAAGACACCCCGAGAAAACCGTACGGATTCATTTCCGTGACGATCGGTGAAGGCATGAGCAGCATTTTCCGGGAACTGGGCGTTGATTACCTGATAGAGGGCGGACAGACCATGAACCCCAGCACGGATGACATGCTGAAGGCGGTTAAAGAAGTGCATGCCGAAACTGTTTTTATTCTTCCGAATAATAAGAACGTGATCCTGGCTGCTAATCAGACTGTCGGCCTCGTCAATGACTGCCGGGTGTTGGTTGTTCCGACGAAAACGGTTCCGCAGGGCATTACCGCCATGATCAGCTTCTCGGAAACCATGTCGGCAGACGAAAACCTGGAAGCCATGAGCGAAGCCATCACAGGCGTGCATACCTGCGAAGTCACCTATGCCGTCAGAGATACGAAAATTGACGGATATACCATCCATACCGGGGACATCATGGCGATCGGCGACGACGGGATCCTGGCAGTCGGAAGCGAAGTTCCGGACGTCGTGATGGAATCACTGTCGAAGCTGGTCGATGACGACTCCGAAATCATCAGTATCTACAACGGAGCGGATTATTCCAGGGAAGATACGGATGAACTGACAGACCGGATCACGGAAGCATACGCCGATCTCGATGTGGAGTCCAATTACGGCGGCCAGCCGATTTACTACTGTATTTTATCTGTTGAATAATGCCGGACGCGGACTGTATGCGGATATCAGTATTCCCGTACGCCCGCGTTCTTTTTTCCGCTTCAGGGAATTTATATGATGAAACTGACAGAATTGAAAGGAATCGGACCGAAAACGGAAGCGCTCTTTTTTAAACTGGGCGTCCGTACGGCAGAAGACCTGCTGCATTATTATCCGGTCGGATACGATGCATATGACCCGCCGTGCGCCCCGGGAGCAGATATGGAAGGGCAGAAAACCGCGGTGAAAGGCGTCCTGACCGGATACCCTTCTGTCAGGCGCAAAGGGAATCTTACGATTCTGACGGCAGTCCTCAGCGGACCGTACGGGAAAATCCGTCTGAACTGGTACAATTCGCTTTTTCTGAAAAGCCGGCTTGTTCCGGGGAGAGAACAGGTATTCCGGGGCGTCCTCCGTATCCGCGGGAACATGAAAGTGATCGACCACCCCGAAATCCATGAGCCGGAAAAATATGCCGCACTCTCCGGAACGCTCGTACCTGTCTACGGGCTAACCGCGGGACTCTCCGGGAAAACCGTGGCCAAGGCTGTCCGGGAAGCTTTCGCAGCGCTTCTTCCGGAGGGCGGCGACTATCTGCCCGTCCCGGTAAAAGAGAGATTCTGTCTGACAGATGCTGAAACGGCAATCCGTGGCATTCATTTCCCGCAGACACCCGAAATGATGCTGAACGCGAGGAAGCGCCTCGTTTTTGATGAGTTCTTTCTTTTTATACTTGCGCTGAGATCACTGAAAGAAGCAGGCCTCGAGGAAGAAAACCATTTTCCGATGCAGCCTGTCCGGGAGACGGAAGACCTGATTGCCGGCCTTCCCTTCCGGCTGACGGAAGCCCAGCTGCGCGTGTGGCATGAGGTCGAGGCAGATTTGAGCGGCAGAAACCTTATGTCGAGAATGATTCAGGGCGATGTCGGGTCAGGAAAAACAATCGTAGCATTTCTTGCCATGCTTCAGTGTGTCCGCTGCGGATGGCAGTCCGCGATGATGGCCCCGACCGAAGTGCTCGCGAGACAGCATTTCGAAAAATTTACAAAACTCAAAGAGACATACGGTCTCTCCTGCATCCGTCCGGTCCTTCTCTGCGGATCCATGAAAGCTTCCGAAAAAAAAGAGGCGGACAGGCAGATTGCGGACGGGAGCGCAAATATCATCATCGGCACGCATGCGCTGTTTCAGGACCACGTCGGCTATGACCGCCTCGCGCTCGTCATAACCGATGAGCAGCACCGGTTCGGTGTACGGCAGCGGCGCGCTCTGCTCGGGAAGGGATTTCTCCCGCACACGCTCGTCATGAGTGCGACACCGATTCCGCGGACGCTTGCCGTCGCTTTCTACGGAGACATGGCGGTATCCGTGATCGATGAGATGCCGGCCGGCCGCACGCCGGTCAAAAATGCCGTCGTGGACGAAAGCGCAAGAAAAAGCACCCTCGCGTTTATCGGGAGACAGCTTGCGGAAGGGCGCCAGGTCTATGTGGTATGCCCCATGATCGAACCGGCTGAGGAGCTTGTTCTGGCAAACGTAAAGGAGGAGGCCGCATTTCTGAAAAAAGTGTTTCCGGACTATAAAATCGGAAAGCTGCACGGACGTATGAAGACGGATGAAAAGAATGCAGTCATGGAGGCCTTTGCAGACGGATCGGTTCAGCTGCTGGTCTCCACTACGGTGATCGAAGTCGGCGTCGATGTGCCGAATGCGACAGTCATGGTCGTCGAAAACGCCGAGCGCTTCGGCCTGGCCCAGCTCCATCAGCTGAGAGGAAGGGTAGGCAGGGGGAAACACCAGTCATACTGTGTTTTTATGGCGGGACAGAAATCGGAAGCGGTCATGGCACGCCTCGGAATCCTGAAGCAGTCGTCCGACGGTTTTGTGATCGCCGAAAAGGATCTCGCCCTCAGGGGGCCCGGCGACCTGCTCGGAATACGCCAGAGCGGGGATCCGGTGTTTACACTGGCTGATATTTCCAGGGACGGCAGCATTCTGCAGCAGGCAAGTGAAACGGCCGATGCGGTACTGGCAGAGGATCCCTGGCTGAATCTGGAGAAAAACGCACCGCTTAAAGCGAAATTACAGACTTATTTACAGGCAAATGAGAGAAATATTACGTTATAGAAAGGTTTTTTTTGTTCAAAAAGCCGATACTCTGTGTTAATATAAAAACAGAATACGCTATTGTACCGGCATGGAAAGATCAGGTGAAAGAATGAATATCGGTATTATTGCTCATAACAGCAAAGCAACGCTGATTGAGGATTTCTGCATTGCCTACAAGGGAATTCTTTCAAAACATGATATATACGCCACAGGGACGACCGGACGGAGAATAGAAGAGGTGACATCCCTCCACGTCCATAAGTTTCTGCCCGCCTCGCTCGGAGGCGAGAAACAGTTTACCGAGATGATCCAGCGGGGAGCCATGGATATGGTCATTTTCTTTTATAACCCGTCCATGATCGATCCGCAGGATCCGGATGTGATGACGGTCGTGACTGCCTGCGACCAGAATACGATTCCCGTCGCCACCAATATCGCAACAGCCGAGATGCTTACGCTCGGTCTCGGAAGGGGAGACCTCGACTGGAGAATCGGCATGAGGAGCAGTGATCTGACATGAGAGTAATCGCAGGGACGGCAAGATCCATGCCCCTTCGCACCGTGAAAGGCATGGATGTGCGGCCGACGACGGACCGCACGAAAGAGACGCTCTTCAATATTCTGCAGTTCAGGATACCGGACTGCAGATTTCTTGACCTCTACGCGGGCAGCGGATCGATCGGAATCGAAGCGCTCAGCAGAGGGGCCGCATACGCGGCTTTTGTCGAGAAAGACAGAAAAATCCAGAACCTGATCCTTGAAAACCTGACATTTACAAAGCTCGCAGACCGCGCAGAGCTGATAAAAGGAGATGTGCTGACGGTTCTTCCCCTTCTTGCTGCGAAAGAACCGTTTGATATCATATTCCTTGATCCTCCCTTCAGGAAGGGACTTGAAAAAGATACGCTCTTTCTCCTTTCGGACCTGCATCTGCTTAAGGAAAGCGGCGTTATCGTGGTGGAAGCTGCTCCGGAAACTGATTTTTCCTGGCTTGAATTACTTCCTTATAATATGACAAAGAAAAAAGTATACGGACAGAGCATGCACCTGTTTCTGTCAGAAAAGAGGGGTTCATGAGACGTGCGGTTTATCCCGGAACATTTGATCCGGTCACATACGGGCATCTGGACATCATCAAAAGATCCGCCCGGCAGTTTGACGAGGTAATCGTCGGGGTTTTGAGGAATTCGGCAAAAACTCCGTTGTTTTCTACAGAGGAACGTGTTAAGATACTTAAGGAAGTGACGAAAGATATCCCGAACGTCATCATTAAGTCGTTCGAAGGCCTGTCCGTAGACTTTGTACGGATGTGCGGCGCGCAGGTGATCATACGTGGTCTGCGCGCTATTACTGATTTTGAATATGAGCTTCACATGGCTCAGACGAACAGTGTGCTCGCACCGGATATCGAGACCATGTTCCTCTACACAAGTCTGGAATATGCGTATCTCAGTTCTTCCACAGTCAGGGAAGTCGCAGCCTTTGGTGCTGATGTCGGGAAATTTGTTCCTCCATATGTCGAAGAAGCGCTGCACAGACGCTTAGAGGAAAAGGGAATATATAATAAGGAGAATAGGTGAGATGGCCAGCAGAATCGAGCAGATCATTGAAGAAATCGAAGAGTATATAGATAGCTGCAAATTCCAGCCTCTGTCGACCACAAAAATCGTTGTGAATAAGGAAGAGCTGGAAGAGCTTCTCCGGGAACTCAGACTGAAAACACCGGATGAGATCAAGCGTTACCAGAAGATCATTTCAAACAAGGACGCCATTCTGGCAGATGCACAGGCCAAGGCAGACGGCATCGTCGCCAGTGCGGAAGCGAGGGCGAAAGAGCTGGTCAGCCAGCATGAGGTCATGCAGCAGGCTTACGCACAGGCCAACGACACAATCAATAAATCCAATCAGCAGGCACAGGCCATCCTTGATTCTGCCACGCAGGACGCCAATAATATCCGCTATTCGGCACTGACCTATACGGATGACATGCTGGCGAATCTCGGAAACATTCTGGGGGCGACGATCGACGATGCGGGGTCCAGATACAATGCCCTGATGCAGTCACTGCAGTCTGCGTTCAATACCGTCAAGCAGAACCGTCAGGAGCTCGCACCGCAGACCCAGGGACAGGCAATGCCCCAGCCGGACAGCTATTCGAGCCCGCTGCCGGATGAAGATGATTACGACGATGACGAGTATGACGATGACGATGCGGAATACGACGATGATGATTTCGATCTTGACTCCGATGTCGACTTCAGCGATCTTGACGATGACGAAGAATAATCCTGAATAAATGAAAGGCAAAAGGGATGTTCGCTAGAGCGTCCCTTTTCTTCATAAAATGGCAGCGAAAGAACAGCAGCAGAAAGGGAGATACAGATTATGGATTTACTGACAGGTCTTGAACCGGACAGAGTCTTTTATTTTTTTGAAGCGATTTCCGATATTCCGAGAGGATCCGGTAATACCGGGGCCGTTCGGCAATACCTGATCCAGTTCGCGGAAGAACGTGGGCTCGATGTCATGCCCGATGAGGCCGGGAACGTTCTGATCCGCAAAAACGGATCTGCCGGTTATGAAAACTCTCCGGCGGTCATCCTGCAGGCCCACATGGATATGGTCTGTGTAAAAACCTCTGATTCCGATCATGATTTTAACGTCGATCCGCTGGATCTGTTTCTGGAAGAAGACATGCTTTATGCAGACAGAACTTCTCTCGGTGCAGACGACGGAATCGGCGTCGCAATGATCCTGGCCGTTCTCGACGACGAGTCCCTGGCCCACCCTCCGATTGAAGCCCTTTTCACAAATGATGAGGAAATCGGCCTTCTCGGAGCCGCTGCGTTTGACACATCCGTCCTGAAAGGCAGGAGGATGATCAACCTGGACAGCGAAAAAGAAGGTGAGCTGACCTGCGGATGTGCAGGCGGCGAATGCCTCTACTGTGTCCTGCCGGTTGAGAAAATCCGCATGAAGGGACTGCCTGTCCTGATCACGATATCAGGCCTTAAGGGCGGGCATTCCGGTACGGAAATAAGCCTGTGGAGAGCGAACGCCAACAAGCTTGCCGGCCGTCTCTTAAACGAAATTGACAATGCGGCTGCATTTTCACTTGAAAGCGTGGCGGGCGGAGAAAAAGATAATGCGATTCCTACAGAAGCGAGAATCCG
Organism: uncultured Lachnospiraceae bacterium; assembly: GCA_902783935.1. Taxonomy (GTDB): domain Bacteria; phylum Bacillota; class Clostridia; order Lachnospirales; family Lachnospiraceae; genus Chordicoccus. The sequence goes on from CACZTA010000274.1 coordinate 7,150, forward strand.
CATCGTCATCGATGAGGATGACTTCCAGGCTGTCTCCAAAGCGATCGACGGGTTTGAGCGGGCCATACGCCGCGAATACCGCGGCATCGAAGATGATATCCGTGTCAGGGCCGAAAAAGGGAATACCCACAAAATCGACGTACTGGACATGGACAGCCAGGACAAGGTCATTTCCCTGCTGCTGTGCCTGCCCGACGGCGTTCTCCAGATGAGCGGCGCTGTTCCCGGCATGGTCCAGACATCCTGCAACCTCGGCGTCATCCGCACAGGCGACAGTGAATTTGCCTGTACGATCAATTCCAGAAGCTCTGTTTCCTCCGGAATGGCGGCAACAGCACTTATGATCAGGTCCCTCGCCGAGAAAGCCGGAGCGGCCGTCAGGTCCGGCGGTGCCTATCCCGGATGGGATTTCAGGGATCACTCGCCGCTTCGCGACACAATGGTCGAAGTCTATAAAGAGATGTACGGAGAAGAACCGCGCGTATGTACGATTCATGCAGGGCTTGAATGCGGACTGTTTGTCTCCTCTGTCAGAGGACTGGATGTCGTCTCCATGGGCTGTGATGTCATGAATATCCACACGGTATCCGAACGGCTCAGCATTTCCTCAACAGCAAGAACATGGGATTATCTGAAAGAGATCCTTGCAAAACTTAAGTAATCATCACGCTGCAGGCGTCTGTCTGTCAGTTTTAAGCTCAGGACGGAAGCAAATATGGAAATACAGCTCTGGAGAGAACTGCTCGATCCCTATGAGCAGGCAGTCTCGGAACTTCTGAAGAAGTTCTGCAACGTGAGGGAAGAGTACCTCAAAAAAAACATGTATGCGCCCATCGAGAGTGTCAGCGGCCGCGTCAAGACGGTTGCGAGCATTCTCGAAAAGATGCAGCGCAAAAACATCTCGTTTGAGACGCTCGAAGAAGACCTGGACGATATCGCGGGAATCCGGATCATCTGCCAGTTCGTCGAGGATATCGAAAAAGTCGCCGCCCTGATCGGGAAGCGGACGGACATGGAAATCCGGAGTACGAAGGATTATCTCAGAAATCAGAAGGGAAGCGGTTACAGAAGCTTTCATCTGATTGTCTGGTATACCGTCCAGACAATCGACGGCCCGAAAAAACTGCAGGTGGAGATCCAGATCCGCACGATGGCCATGAATTTCTGGGCGACAACTGAGCATTCCCTGCAGTATAAATACAAAGGGGAGATTCCTGCCCATATCAGCCAGCAGCTTAACAGGGCTTCGGAAGCGATTGAGATCCTGGACAGGGAGATGTCCCAGGTCCGGTCTGAGATCATGGATGCCCAGATCGACAGCCAGATTGAGACAAACCTCGTCAAAGATATTCTCCGGAATATCGAGAATCTCTATAAACTGGACAATAAGCGCGAAGTTGTCAAGATCCAGAACGAGTTCTACCGCATCTTCTCAACCCACAATCTTGAGGAACTGAAGCGCTTTCACAGACAGCTGGATATCATTGCCGAAGGATCACGGGCGCAGGCCGTTGATCCTGCAGTCAATCACCAATAGCTAACACTGCTCGGGCTGTTACAGGCATTTGATCTGTAACAGCCTCTTATTTTACACGGTTCCGGGTTGATACGGCCGGATGATCATACATGCGATCACTTAAGGAAAGGGTCTGGCATGAAAGCAAAAAAAGGCGAATGGGGTTATTTTGATGCCGAGAGAAAGCGGAAGATCGCACAGTCGGTCATTCTTTTCTGTATTCCGCTTCTGATTCTCATCACCTCCCGGCTGTATTTCGGAACACAGAAAAATGTGATGACCGTCGTGGCGATGGTCGGCATTGTACCGGCCTGCATGTCCCTCGTAAGCGTCATCATGTTCATGTTCCGGAAATCACTGCCGGAAGAGGAGTACCGGGAACTCAGCGCACACGAGGGGGATCTGACCGTCGCCTATGAACTCTATATGACTTCAGAAAAACGGAATGCCCTTGTTGACTGTCTCGCTGTCTGCGGCAATGAAGTTGTCGGCTATGTCAGCGACCCGAAAACAGATCTTCAGTTTGCCCGTGACCACCTTCAGAAGATGCTCCGCGCTGACGGGTTCAAAGTGTCTGTCAGAATGCTCGGCGACCGGAAGCATTTCATCGAGCGCCTGGACGGTCTGAACGCCCACGCCGAGGATCTCCGGAAGGACATCCGCTACGAAGCGCCTGCCGGCTATGAAGGATACGGCAGGGAGGATATGATCCGCCACTGCGCGCTGAACATCTCACTTTGATCCGCCATGCAGACACTGATTATCACAAATGAAGAAGCCGGACAGCGCTTCGATAAATTCCTGAAAAAATATCTGCGGGAAGCGCCCCCGGGCTTTCTCTATAAAATGCTCCGGAAGAAAAACATCAAGCTGAACGGGGCAAAAGCAGAAGGGAAAGAAATCCTCAGGGAAGGCGACAGCGTGAGTTTCTATCTGTCAGACGAGACGCTGGAAAAGTTCCGCGGCAGTCCCGTTTCTGTATCCGCGCAGCCCGGAGGGAAAGTGCCCGGTTTCCTCGTGAACAGGGAAGGGATCCTCATCCTGAATAAACCGGCGGGGATGCTGGTCCAGCCCGACGGCTCTTCCGCGGTCTCCGTCGCCGATGCGCTGCCCGGATGGCTCCTCGCAGGAGGCTTCCTGACAGAGGAGGACCTGCGGGCCTTCAGGCCGGCACCCGTAAACAGAATCGACCGGAACACAAGCGGCATCGTTCTCTGCGGGACGACGCTGAACGGACTCCGGGTTCTTTCTGACGCAATCCGGGAGCGGAGAATTGCCAAAACTTACTTTGTCCTGGCAGGCGGAACTGTCCCCGAAGACGGGATTTATACCGCGTGGGCAGAGAAAGACGCAGGCACAAATACGGTCCGCGTCCACGACCATCCGGGAGAAGGGATGAAAGAGATGATCACCGGCATCCGCCTGGTCAGCAGGAGCCCGTCCGTCTCATTATTTGAAATCGACCTGGTCACAGGCCGCCCGCACCAGATCCGCTCGCACCTGAAGCATCTGCACGCATTTACGGCCGGAGACAGAAAATACGGTGATCCCGCCCTGAACAGGACGCTGGCCTCCCGGTTCGGGACTGACAGGCAGCTGCTGCACGCTTATTCGGTCACATTTCCGGAAGACTTCCCTGCCGGGACGCTGGCCGGAAAGACCGTCCGCGCCCCGCTGCCGGATGATTTCAGGCGGGTCATGGACGCGTACGGGCTGTCCTGTCCGGATAACTGAAAGACGAGGAGAATGAAGCGATGGCGACCTGGAATTCGAGGGGATTAAGGGGATCCGTTCTCGAGGACATGATCAACCGCACGATTGAGAGGCTGCGGGAAAGGGGACTCGCGCTGATCCAGAAAGTGCCGACCCCGATCACACCGATCAATATCGATAAACAGTCAAGACACATTACACTGGCTTATTTTGACCAGAAGAGCACCGTGGATTACATCGGTGCCGTCCAGGGCATTCCGGTGTGCTTTGACGCAAAGGAATGCGCCGCCGATACATTTCCGCTGGCAAACCTGCACGAGCACCAGGTAGCATTCATGACGGATTTTGAAAAACAGGACGGCATTTCATTCCTGCTTCTTTATTTTTCTTCGCGACAGGAATTTTATTATATGCCTTATGCGGAAATGATGGAATTCTGGAACAGGATGCTCCGCGGGGGCAGGAAGAGTTTCCTGATTTCGGAGCTTGACCCGGCCTGGTTCCTGGAAGTGACAAATGACAGTTTTCTGCCGATCCTCGAAGGCCTCCGGAGAGATCTGCAGGCGCGGGACGGAAACTGACGGGTGAAGAGAGGTAAGACAACGTGAAAAATCTGATGATTCATACACCGGAAGGGTTCCGGGACCTGTACGGCCGGGAGATGGAGCGGAAGCGCAGCCTGATGAATTCTCTCAGGAATGCTTTCGACGAATACGGATACCGGCATATTGAGACACCCGCTGTCGAATATTTCGACGTTTTCGGGAATGAAGTCGGGACGACGCCTTCAAATGAGCTCTATAAGTTTTTTGACAGGGACGGCCATACGCTGGTCCTGCGCCCGGACTTCACACCGTCCGTGGCCAGGGCTGTCGCCATGCACTTTCCGCCCGATTCCCTGCCGCTCAGGCTCTGTTATGAAGGGAAAACCTATGTCAATTCCCAGGAATACCAGCTTCATCTGAAAGAGCAGACCCAGATGGGCGTCGAATTGATCGGGGACGGATCTCCCGAAGCCGATGCGGAAATCCTTTCTCTCACCTGCCGGCTCCTTACGGAGGCCGGACTCACGGAATTCCAGGTCAGTGTCGGGGAAAACAATTTCTTCCGCGCCCTGGCTGACGCCTCCGGTTTATCGGAGGACAGGGTTGAAGAAGTCCGCGCCCTGATCTCAAATAAGAATTTCTTCGGCGTGGAGGAACTCCTTGCATCCGGACAGACCGCACCGGAGATCCGTGAAGCGTTTGTCCGCCTGCCGAAGCTTTTCGGCGGAAGCAGCGTTCTCGATGAAGCCGCGCAGTATGCCGTCAATGAACGGGCTGCCGCCTCCATAGAGCGCCTCCGCGCGGTTGAGAAGCTCACGGAGGAAGCGGGGTGCGCCCGCTATATTTCCTATGATTTCGGTCTTCTCAGCAAATTCCATTATTATACCGGCATGATCTTTTCCGCCTATACGTACGGAAGCGGAGAACCCGTGGCCAAGGGAGGCCGTTACGACAGACTCCTCGCCCATTTCGGGACGGATGCACCGGCTGTCGGTGTCGGTGTATACATCGAGCAGCTGATGAATGCACTGTCGGGCCAGAAGCTCAGGAAGGAGGTCTGAAAGCATCATGCGCTATCTCACAGTCGCACTGACGAAAGGCAGGCTTGCCGGACAGACGCTTGCTTTATTTGAGAAAATCGGCATTACCGCCGAAGGGGCCGATGACATGAAGACGAGAAAGCTGATCTTTGCCAATCCGGAGCTCGGCATCCGTTTCTTCATGGCCAAGGGTCCTGATGTCCCGACCTACGTGGCATACGGCGCGGCGGATATCGGGATCGTCGGCCGGGACGTGATTCTGGAAGAGGGAAGAAAGATCTATGAAGTCCTCGACCTCGGCTACGGGAGCTGCAGGATGTGCATCTGCGGTCCGGAGAGCGCAAGGGAAGCGCTCTCGTCAGGAGACATGATCCGCGTCGCCACTAAATATCCGAATATTGCCAAGGATTATTTCCTGAACCGGAAGCATCAGACCGTCGAGATCATCAAACTGAACGGGTCGATCGAACTCGCCCCGATCGTCGGCCTGTCGGAAGTGATCTGCGATATCGTGGAGACCGGATCGACATTAAAGGAAAACGGTCTCGGTGTACTTGAAGAGGTCTGTCCGCTGTCCGCGAGAGTTGTTGTCAACCAGGTCAGCATGAAAATGGAGAGCGAGCGGATCAACAGCCTTATTACCCGCCTGAAGGAGGCCCTGAACGAATGATGACAATAGAGACGCTTACCCCCGGTT
>CACZTA010000275.1 GCA_902783935.1 uncultured Lachnospiraceae bacterium
ACCTGGATTTTCACGGGATTCTCGCCTGAATCCCTGACTGTTGACAAAGACAGCAGCAAAAACGTCATTACCGGGACCTGGTATCTGAAGGAAAAGCCCGAGGAGACGTACCCGGTAGCCTATACATTCAAAAGCGGTACGGAAGGCCGTTCGCTGCCCGATGAAGTCAGGGTCTACACGCCTTCGGATTCGAATCTCTATAAAAAAGGAACAAAAGTGAGCGCCAAAGAACCGTCAGCCCAGTCTGTCCGCGTTTCAGACGGTGTCTGGCTGTTCGGCGGATACGTCCACAATGTCCTGACGGTCTCATCGGATGTATCGAAAAATGTGTTCGTCGGCGTCTGGACGTTTAAAGCGGCCCCGCTCTATTCCGTGAAGCACAGATTTGTTTCCGCAAGTGAAGGCTATTCGCTTCCGGATGCAGTGAAGAAGCTGACCCCGGTTGACGGAAACCGCTATCTTGACGGCACAAAGGTCCGGCCGATTACTCCTTCGGAGTCAGTCGTCTATGTGAAGAAGGGCGCCTGGAGATTTGAGGGCTATGACAAGAATTCCGATATAATAAACGGGCAGGATGTCCTGTTCACGGGTTACTGGAAGTTTACCCCGAACGATGTCTTTAAGGCTGTCTACAAGTTCGTGTCCGGAACGGAAGGCTACAAACTGCCGAAAGCAGTGCTGGCTTATCTGCCGGAAGACCCGAACAGATACAATGAAGGAGACGTGGTTGCGGCGATCGTTCCGGCGAAGACAAAAATCGCAGACAACAATGTCATCTGGACGTTCCGCGGGTATGATGAGAACAAAAAGAAGGTGAAGAACAGCGATGTCGTGTTCACGGGAACCTGGACTGCCTCGAGGACAAATGAGACAGTGACCGTCCAGTTCACGAAGCGCTGGGTCGACAACGGCAATTCATACGGCAAGCGGCCGCAGAAAGTGCTGATCACGCTCTATAAAAACGGCGGCGCCTACCAGACATACACCTGCACGGCTCCGGCGAATTCGTCGGATACCTGGAACTATACGGTGAGAGACCTGCCGAAGTATGAAAACGGAAGGGAGATCAGCTGGACAGTCGATGAGGCGCCGGTGGAGGGCTACTCGAAGAGCATCCGCGGCATGACCATCACCAATACGTACGGCAACCGGACGCAGGGTGCCAGGACAGAAGACCGGAATCCGATCCTTCTGTACGCGGGAATTGCGCTGGCAGCGCTCGGCGCTGTGGTACTTGTTCTGGTACTGGGACTGAAAAAGAAATAAATCTGTCAGGTGCAGGCCGGGCATAGCCGGGCCTGCACTTTCTTTATAAAAAAATACGGGTATGCGGGATTCACCCTTTAAAAAAACAGCGCAGTATTGTATACTTAGTCCCAAAGCGGCAGACAGGAGGTTACAATACAGTTCATATGGTTGCAATGCTTGCAAAGAAGAAAAACTGTGCGGTTGCACTGATGATCGCAGCGGGAGCTTCCATTATTATTATGCTTAGCTACTGCTTTTTTGCCGGGTATTACCATTCCCATATTTTTAAGGGGACGGTCGTAAACGGTCTGGACATGTCGAACATGACAGCCGCCCAGGCGAAGAAAGCACTGGAAATTGCAAATGATAACTATATGCTTACGATCACCGGCCGCGACGGGCTGAGCCGTATGATCACGTCCGGGGAAATCGACAGGGAATATGTGGACGATCAGGCCATCGACGACCTGATTTCCTATCAGAACACATTTGCCTGGATTTTTGAGACGGCACACCGCCGGGAAGTACAGCTGAAGGAAAGCGCGTCATTTGACCATTCAAAAGCGGAAACTCATATTAATGCGCTGCTGACGACAGCGGAGCCGGATTATGTGAGCCCGGAAAATGCGAGACTCGAGCTGGATGAAAACGGACTCTTTTCGGTTGTTGAGGAAGTCGAGGGGACGACGCTGAACAGCGGGAAACTGAGGACGGCCGTCATGAAGGCACTGGCCGACGGCAAGAGGACGCTTGACCTCGACGCGGCCGGCGTTTATGAAGCTCCCTCTATCAGAGCGGATAATGAGACGCTGAATGCCAGGAAAGATGCGATGAACAAGTATCTTGCCGTGCGCGTTACATATCCGTTCGGAGATACCAGTGAGTATCTGAACGCGTCCACGATTCTGCCTCTCCTGACCGGACAGGGTGCTGATATTTCCATCAGCCAGGAGGCAGTTGAAGAGCTTGTAGATTCCTGGTGCCGCAAGTACAACACGCTTGATTATGATTTTGTGATCACGAATCATGCGGGAGTAGACCAGGTGATCCCGGCCGGCGGGACGTACGGCTGGCGGCTTGACAGAAGCGCGATGATCACAAGCGTACTCACGGCACTTGAAAACGGGACGCAGGGAGAGATTGAACCGATCTGGGATGTTGAACAGTACTGGGGCAGAGAGAATAACGGTCTCGGACTGAGCTATGTCGAGGTCGACATGGGCGAGCAGTATATGTACGTCTATCAGGACGGTGAACTCGCCGTGGCGACTCCGGTCGTAACGGGACTTCCGGCAAACGGCCGGGCGACAGCGGAAGGCTGCTATGAATCCTTCGGCAAGGACATGTATGTCACCCTCGGATCCTATGATGTACAGGGCTACGAATCACCGGTTAAATACTGGATCGCCTTTAACGGCGGACAGGGGATTCATGACGCGTCCTGGCGCTGGGAAGGCGAGTTCGGCGGAGATACATGGGTATATAACGGTTCCCACGGCTGCGTCAATGTTCCCTCCTCGATGATGGGAGCGGTCTATGAGCATGTCTACGAGAGCGAACCTGTTGTTCTTTATTATTAATGATCGCGGGAGCGGCTTTAAGATTTTCTTAAAGCCGCTCCTTTTTATATTTGCGCAGATGTGATCCGCTGAAAAAGAGCTGCGGGAGACAGTAAAGCAGTTAACTGTCTCTCGCAGCTCTTGATCTGTTCATATTAATAAATGCGGATCTAGCGGTAATCGCTGATCAGGACGCTCCGGCCGGTCACGGCAATCAGCGCCATGATGCATCCGAGGAAGATCGGGAGCATCGTATTGATTGTATGTGTCGTAAGGCCGAGCAGCCCGAATCCGACAAGCAGGACGGCGAGAATAGTACAGACAGCCATCATGATTGAAGCGGTTTTCTGAAGGAGGGCTGTCGACGGAAGGATTTTCCGGCTTCCCTTTGCTTTTCCGAGCAGGCGCCCGGTCAGATGGGATGCTGCAGATGAGAAAGAGCTTTCGCGAAGCGGAGCTTCTTTCTCCATGGCGTCATGCTTCTGTTCAAGCCAAGCGGCAGCCATTTCCTCCGGAGATCCGAGTTCGCTGATGACAGCTCTTGCGTCCAGGATGTCCGGTTCGTGATCTCCGGCGTAATCAAGGACCAGGTCCCGGACCATCTCGGAGATTTCTTTCGAGGCTTTTGCCCTGTCATATGGCGGCAGGCAGGAAACTGCCCTGTGGACATAGCGCTCGATCTTATTGTCAATTACCATGATGAACCCCTTTCACTCATAAATAATTATAAAATTCTAAAGATTTATGTCAAGTAGTAATCGCCTGCGATCTTTAATCTTGGCGTTTCTGACGGATTTGACGGGGTATCGGACAGGATGGTATAGTAAATATAAAAACGCCGGGGCGTTCTTGAAAGGGAGGAATTCATAATGGCATTTTCACCTGAAGACCTGAAAAGCGGCAGTGTCTTCCTGAATGAGCAGGATGAGCTGACGATTCTTGACCAGACGCAGCTGCCGAACAGACGGGAATATCTGGTGCTTCGGACGCGGGAGGAAATATATGACGCGATCAAGCGGCTTGCGGTCCGCGGGGCACCGGCGATCGGGATCTGTGCCGGCTATGCGATGTATGTGCTGGCGGCAGAGAAGGAAGGGATGTCTCCCGGAGAATTTGTCAGCGCGGTTAAGGAAGACGGGGCTTATATTAACTCTTCCAGGCCGACTGCCGTAAATCTGAGCTGGGCGGTCAGAAGACAGCTGGGTGTGATTGAGAGCGATGCCCGGAGGGCTCCTGCAGAGCAGATCAGGCTGCTGAAGGAAGAGGCACTGGCGATTCACAGAGAAGACATCGAGATGTGCAGCCGCATTTCCGAGTACGGACTGAGCCTTATTAAGGACGGTGACGGCATACTGACACACTGTAATGCAGGCCCGCTCGCCACATCAAAGTACGGCACCGCCATCGGGCCGATGCTCCTCGGAAAAGAGAGGGGGATGGAATTCCATGTCTTTGCAGATGAGACAAGGCCGCTTCTGCAGGGCGCACGGCTGACTTCCTATGAGCTGACGCAGGCAGGCGTGGATGTCACGCTGATCTGTGACAATATGGCTTCCATGGTCATGAAAAACGGCTGGGTGCAGGCCTGCTTCGTGGGCTGCGACCGGATCGCCGCAAACGGGGATTTCGCCAATAAGATCGGCACCTCCGGCGTTGCGATTCTGGCGAAGCATTACGGAATCCCGTTTTATACGCTGGGACCGGCTTCAACGATCGACATGGAGTGCCCGACGGGAGCCGATATTCACATTGAGCTGCGGGATCCGGATGAAGTAAAGACGATGTGGTACAGGGAGCCGATGGCATTAAAGGAGACAAAGTGCTACAACCCGTCCTTTGATGTGACTGATCATGAGCTGCTGACGGCAATCGTGACGGACCGGGGAATCGTCTATCCGCCGTTTGACGTCAACCTGGCAAAACTGTTTTCGTAAAATACTGTTAATTATATTTATAAAGAGGAGAAAGGGAAATGATGACATCTTCACCATCTGCATGTATCGTACTGAAAGAGGGGACCCACTTCGCAAAGTGCGTCCTGATGCCGGGAGATCCGCTGCGCGCGAAATATATCGCCGAGCATTATCTTGAGAATCCGGTCCT
>CACZTA010000276.1 GCA_902783935.1 uncultured Lachnospiraceae bacterium
GGAATGCAGAAGATCGCCACGAGGCAGACCGCGCAGCCGAAATAGCCGTAAAACATCCACGGCCGCGCTTTCCCCATCTTAGTATTGGTCTTGTCAATCATGGACCCGAAGAAAATATCGCTGACACCGTCAAAGAGTTTTGACACCGCGATCAGCGTACCGACGATTCCCGCGTTCATGCCCACGGTATCTGTCAGGAAGATCATGACAAAAGCAGACAGCAGTGCATACACCACGTTGCCGGCGATGTCGCCGGATCCATATCCTATCTTGTTGACCCATGTCAAATAGGTCTTTTCTTTGTTGTCCTTCAAGTGATACCTCCCTCTTATACAATCGGATTTTCTTAGTAAACCGGCATGCCTGACACAACTGTCCTGCGCCGTGTCATATCTCCTCAGGCTTCAGCATAAATGAGAAGCGGAATGTATCGCCGGAGACTCTGTATTCCGGCAGGAGCTCCGGCCCGCAGCTGTGCGAACCGATGCCGGCCATCCGGTGATCGATGCACAGGACTGTACTGCCGCAGGGCTCAAGTTCGTAATTGTGCCGTTTCTCTTCCAGTTCCTCCTGCGTGTAAACTGACGCGTTGAAGGAGAACGTGCTGTCCGGATCGGTGTCCGCAGAGACCACCGTCAAGCACAGGCCTTTCCCTTTTACCGTCACGAAGTCGCAGTCATAATGGCTCCCGTTCTCCTGCGGCCGGATATAGTCTTCCTGCATCGAAGCAGCGGTCCCTTTAAAGTTTCCGTGGTGTCCGGCGTGGTGTTTGTCGATATAAGTCTCCATCGGTCCCATGCCGAAATACCGGATATTCTTCATACCCCCGCACAGGAAAAGACGCAGTCCGATTCTTGGCAGGTCTGCGTACTCCGGATCCTTGTCCGCCTGAACGTCCAGGAGAATCCTTCCGTCAGCGAAAACAGTGACTTTGTTATTCATCCTGAGGACCGGCTGGTTTGACAGGGAGGCGACAGACTGGCAGATCGAGATTTCTACCGCTTCCGGCACGTCTTCCCCGTTTTCTTTCCGTCCTGCCGCGGCGCCAGCCGAATGTACCGTTTTCCAGGTTATTTCATATGCCCTCGTCACTGTGTGGTCCAGGCGCTCCAGCTTCCATAAATCCACACCCGGAACATCGTTATCGGTCGGCGCACGCCAGACATTGAAATCAGCCGGGCGGTCAAGCAGCTCCCGGTCATGAACCCTGAGGGAAGTAAACAGGCCGGAAAGAGAATCCAGCTGATAAGTAAAGCCTTCGCCCTCAATGATCAAAAAGCGGTCTTTTTCCGTAACTGCGAGGGTACCCGGGGCTGCCGGCTGCGGATCCGTGAGAATCCCTGCTGCTTTCAGCGCCCTCGGCTCCGCAGTGGGAATCCGGATCTCGTCAAAACCAAGCTCGTGTCCCGCGGGGAGTCCGATGTTTTCTTTTTTCAACACATATGTGACTGTCAAAAAGCATCTGCCTTTATCCGGCACCGTAAAAGTAAGCGGAATCTCTGCAGAGGCATGCGGGGCGATGGAAGGGATTTCCAGCGGGCCCTCCGCAATCTGTGTCCCGTCCAGCGTCAGCGTCCACGCAGCACTGATCTTTCCGGAAGGATCCGTAAAATCCATGTGGTTTTCCATGGTAAGAACCTGCCTGCCGGCGTCATACGAAGCGCGCAGCGGTCTGTGGACGTTTTTGTACTCCAGAAGACCTGTGTGCGGTGTTCTGTCCGGATAAACCAGCCCGTCCAGGCAGAAATTCCCGTCGTGCTGCAGTTCGCCGTGGTCCCCGCCGTACCAGTACATGGCCTTTCCGTTCTCCGCCGTTCCCTTGTAAACCGCGTGGTCGCACCACTCCCAGACAAACCCGCCGCAAAGCGCCGGATACTGCTCGGTCAGGTCCAGATACTCTTTAAAGTCCCCGGGACCGTTGCCCATTGAATGACAGTACTCCACCAGCAGCAGCGGGATGTCGGGCTCATTATCCAGATAGTCCGTGACCTCGTCGAAACCGGGATACATGCGCCCGTAAAGGTCGATATTCGAAACATCAAATTCCCGGACAGGACTCACATAAAAAGCACTCTCATAATGAGTCAGCCTTGTCGGGTCGTTTTCTTTGGTCCAGCGCAGAGCTTCCTCAAACGTACGGCCGTAACCGCACTCGTTGCCCATGGACCAGACCAGAATGGAGGGGCGGTTCCGGTTCCGGATGACCATGGACCGGATCCTGTCCAGCGTAGGCTCAACGAAATCCGGATTGTCCGCAATCCGGAAATGCGCCTTGCGCATCCGCTCTGTGTAGTCTTCCTCCCCGAAGGTGAGGGGCCCCGTCCCGTGGCTCTCATTATCGGCCTCGTCGATGACATAGAGACCCAGCTCGTCGCAGAGCTGATAAAACCAGGGTGAATTGGGATAGTGGCTGGCCCTGACCGCATTGAAGTTATTGGCCTTGATCATGTGCAGGTCTCTCAATGCCTGGTCCGGGCTGCACACCGCACCGGTCAGCGGATCCGACTCGTGGCGGTTGACGCCGCGGAACTTAATGGGCGATCCGTTCAGAGTCAGGACAAGGTCTTTGACCTCAATTTTCCGAAAGCCTGCTTTCTCGGTAATCACTTCCTTTTTAGTATCGATAACCAGGGTATACAGAACCGGATTCTCCGCGCTCCAGAGGAGCGGACGGTCGACCTCAATAGTGACGCTTTCTGTGCGGAGTCCGTGTGTCCCGTCACGGTTTCCCTCCCTGCCCGGCCGTATCGTATCCTGATATATGATTCCGGATCCGTCGGGACTGATCAGGGTCAGGCTGACCGGAACGGGTTTCCGGCTGAAAGAAAACCGGATTTTCAGATCAGCGTGCTGCAGATCATCAGAAAGATCTGTCTCAATGACATAGTCCTCGATCCTGTCCGCCGGCCTGTGCAGGAGATAGACGTCCCGGAAAATGCCGGAAAAGCGGAACTTATCCTGATCTTCCAGATAGCTCCCGTCACACCACTTCAGGACCAGGACCGCCAGCAGGTTGTCTCCTTCCCGGACGAGTTCTGTCACGTCGAACTCTGATGTGTGGTGGGAAACCTGGCTGTACCCCACATATGTCCCGTTCAGCCAAACATAGAAGCATGAATCAACTCCCTCAAAATTCAGAAAGACGCACGGGGCTTTCGGATCCCTGCGCCATTCAAAATGGTGAAGGTATGCCCCGCACGGATTATCCTGGGGGACATACGGAGGATCAAAAGGAAAAGGATAACGGATGTTGGTATACTGAGGACTGTCATATCCCCGCATCTGCCAGCAGAACGGCACCATCTCCGTTTTCCACCACTTGCCGGGCTCATAGTCCGGCAGATAAAAAGGATCCTGCAGATCATGAATGCTCGGATACCAGGCGAAGCGCCATTCGCATCCGCTCAGCATCTGCAGACGATCCGAACTCTCCCTGTGCCAGGCCAGCCTGTCACCGCGCGTGGACGAAGGGACATAATAAGCCCTGTCAGGCATGGTGTTCTGGTGAAGTACACAGAGGTCCTCATAGAGTCTCGGTACGATCAAGATGGGAGCCTCCTTTCTCAATTTATGCCGGTATCTCCATGTACCGGTTTCCTGATGAAAGCATATCGAAAAAGGGTTCGAAACCATATGAACTATTCGATACAAAACCTGCACAATCAGATAAAGAAGGAAGTAAATGTGGAAATAGCAGGAGGAAATTTACTAAAATGGAGGTGTCCCGAAATTTTGACTTTCGATGAGTAAGAAGAGCGTTTAACAGGTATAAAGAAATGCCGCAAAAGGATATGTCAGACAGGAATAAAGAAAAAGCCGCACCCTCTCAGGATATGTATGTGAATTCCGGTTATCTGTTTCATTCCAGAGTGCCGTTTAAAGAAAAGAAAATGCCCCTGCGGGTCTTAAGCGCAGGTACCTATCAGCTGTACACCAGACCGAAGCTTCCCACCTGGAGGCCTAAAGGCAGGGTCGACTGGCAGATGATTTATATTGCAGCCGGAGAGGGGCATTTTTTCTTCGACGGAAAGGAAGTCATCGTACCCGCCGGCAACATGGTGCTGTATCAGCCAAAGCAGCAGCAGAAATATCACTATCTGGGTAAAGACA
>CACZTA010000277.1 GCA_902783935.1 uncultured Lachnospiraceae bacterium
ATCCGAAAAAGCGGGGATCCGCGGAAAAGAGATTACTCCTTTCCTGCTCGCCCGCGTCGCCGAACTGACCGGCGGCGACAGCCTCGCTTCCAATATCCGGCTCGTCTTCAACAATGCGGCGCTTGCCGCGAAGACTGCCGTGTGTTACTCGGAAACGGATCCTTCAAACCTCGTGTAAGCCTCTACGCCGATTCCCTCAAACCGGCTCCCGCGGTCGTAATATGCCATGCAGACATCCATAAGCGGCATGAGAAGGACACCGCCCGTTCCTTCTCCGAGCGCGAGGCCGGCGTCGACCGGCGCCGTGAGCCCCAGCGCGTCCATGATCAGGGCGCCCATAGCCTCCGCCGGTCTGTGGGACGCAATGCACACATCCTTTGCGCCGGGAAACAGGCGCTCAGCCGTAAGAACCGCCGCCAGCGTAATCAGGCCGTCGGCAACAACCGGGACATGTCTTTCCATACATGCCAGAATGGCACCGACCATTCCGGCTATGTCAAAGCCGCCGAAAAGCGAAAGGACTTCCAGGGCATCTTCCGGATCAAAATCATACCGGGCCAGCCCTTCCCGGATCACCTCTTTTTTACGGGCCAGTCCTTCATCCGGCAGTCCGGCACCCCGTCCGGCCACAAGTGCGGGGTCTGTCTTCAGAAACGCACACCCCAGCGCAGTCGCCGTGGTCGTGTTGCCGATCCCCATCTCACCGAGCAGGAGCAGCTCACAGCCCTCTTCGGCGAGCCTGGCCGCTTCACGCCGGCCTGTGTCTATCGCCGCAAGCGTCTCCTCCTCCGTCATGGCCGGCTCTCTCAGAAAATCCCTCGTTCCATCCTTAATGCGCCGGAAGGCAATGCCGCTGACCGCCTCCCCCTTCATCCCGATATCGACCGGAAAGACAGCCACACCGGCCTGCTCCGCCATCACACAGACAGTCGACCGGTTCTCTGCTATCGCCTCCGCCACGCTGTGCGTTACGGAAGCGTCAGACTGTGAGACACCTTCTTCCACGATGCCGTTGTCCGACAGGAACAGGAGAAGCGTCCTGTTTTTTACGGAGGGCCGGTCCGTCCGACGGATCCCGCCTATCTGCGCAGTTATCTTTTCAAACATGCCCAGGCCGTCCAGCGGTTTCGCCAGCGCATCCCAGCTCCGGAGAACTTTGCGGTAAACCGCCTCATCAACTGCCTTGAGGCCCATGCCGGCTTTTATCAATTCCTCTTTTGTCATTTCTTCCTCCTAAAAAGGAAACTGCACAAGCCCCAGATGTTCCAGAAGAATCTTCAGGCCGATCAGGATCAGGATAACGCCCCCCGCCAGTTCCGCGCGGGATTTATAGCGTGACCCGAATACGCTGCCGGCATAAGTACCAGCGGCAGAGAGAATGAACGTCGTGGCGCCGATCAGCCCGCAGGCCGGCAGGATGCGGACCTTCAGAAAGGCAAAGGTCACGCCGACTGCGAGCGCGTCTATGCTCGTCGCAACCGCCAGAAGCAGCATGGTCCTGACACCGAAATCGTCATTCTGCTCCTCCTCATCCCCGCGGGATTCCCGGATCATCCCGGCTCCGATCACGGAGAGCAGGACGAAAGCGACCCAGTGGTCCACGCTCTCAATATACACTTCAAACCTGACGCCGAGCAGCCAGCCGGTCAGCGGCATAAGCGCCTGAAAGCCGCCGAAATAGAGGCCGGCCAGCAGAGCGTGTTTCCATTCCAGTTTCCTGACGCTCAGCCCCTTGCAGACTGACACGGCAAATGCATCCATGCTGAGCCCGACGGCGATCAGGAACAGTTCAATCATACTCATATCATTATCCCGTTATTTTTCCATCCACGTGAGCACCCGCTGCTTCATCCCCTCCGGATCGAGGACACCGCATGCAAACCCCTTGCGGACAAGTTCTTCCGGTACAAATTCGTCATATTTTTCAAAAACCGGCACTTCTTCCGGATAGACGAGTTCCATGGGATCAAGTTCTTTTTCCGCCTCCTCACAGAGGATCCCGTAAAACTCCGCTTCATTCGTCTCCATGGTGAACTGCATATAATACGGACGCGAGGAACTGAGCCCCTTCAGCCCGAGCCGCCTTCCGCACCGGATTTTCAGAAACCGCTCCAGTGCCAGAAATGCGTAACTGCCGAGCCACGGAAACAACGCCCACATTTTACCGCCCAGATGAACCAGCGGCTTCCCGGACATCCCTGATTTTACAAAAACTTCCCTTGCATCAGCCAGCCGGCAGACCGCATGGGGCATCAGATAAGGATATTGTGTGTCTTCCGCGAGCACCCTGTGCATGCGTTCAAGGATACGGGTGTGGATGTCGCCTGCCACATCCCCGAAATAGGCAGGAATATTTCCCTTGACAAGAGTACAGTATACATCGCGGCGCCTGTGGTCGACTTCCTCCACAACCCATACCCTGCCGGCAATCGCGATCTTGTCCCCGACAGGCGGCGGCTTGACGATCGTGCCGAGCTGTTCTGCGCCGGCATGAACGGTATACTCGATATTTTCCTGAAATACCGCATAGAATTTATAATTGTTCACGACCCGCTCCCCGGCCAGTCCGACGATCAGCCCGCCGTTTTCAGTCCGGTTCACGTGGTCAATTTCAATAAGATGCCGCAGAAGGATCCTGAAATCATCCTGCGTGATGTTCCGGAAACAGTTCAGCGTCAGAATACGGGACGCCAGTTCTCCCGGCGTCATCTCCCCGCAGGAAGCGAGCGTGCTCATGGTCTGGTGGTAGAGAAGGCTGTACGGCAGACGGTCCGTGCGCGGGGGCTCCACGAAACGCTCCTCAATATAAAGCTGCACAAGCGCAATTCCCTGTACCAGGTACCAGGGGATGCTGTCCGGCAGCATTGCCCTCGCTTCCTGATGCTCCTCCCTCATGACAAACCACATTTCCGACGGATCTCCGCGCCGCCCGGTCCTTCCCATGCGCTGCAGGAAGCCGGATACGGTAAACGGCGCGTCGATATGAAACGCCCGCTCAAGCCGGCCTATATCGATGCCCAGCTCAAGCGTGGCCGTCGCGCAGACCGACATGAGCGAATCATCATCCTTCATCTCATCCTCCGCACTTTCTCTGTATGATGCAGAGAGGTTTCCGTGATGGATAAGAAAACGGTCCTGCTCATGGTTTGCCTCGCAATACTGCCTGAGCGTCTGGCAGACCAACTCGCATTCTTCCCTCGAATTGGTAAAGATGAGGCACTTTTTCCCCCGTGTGTGCTCAAAAATATAGCCAAGCCCGGGATCGGCCGCTGCCGGTGCGTTGTCTGACGGAGGTTCCTGCACCGGTGTCCCTGCTCCGGCTTCTTTTCCTTCATCCGCCTGCGGATCAGAATTATAAAAGTGTTCCATGGACAGGCGCCAGACCTCCCTGCCGCCGTCAAACGCCGGAATGACAGTTCCCCTGCCGCTTCCGGCCGCAAGAAACTGTCCCGCTTCCTGCGGATTCCCGATCGTGGCGGAGAGACCGATCCTTCTCGGACTGCAGCCCGCTGCCCGGCACAGCCGTTCAATCAGGCAGAATGTCTGGAGTCCCCGGTCAGCCCGCAGAAGCGAATGAATTTCGTCGATGACAATAAAACGCAGATCCCCGAACAGGGACGGAATCTCCATGTGTTTATTGATCAGGAGTGATTCCAGGGATTCCGGCGTGATCTGCAGAATTCCGGACGGTTTCTTCAGCAGCTTCCGTTTTTTCGACTGCGCCGCGTCGCCATGCCATCTGGTTACCGCAATCCCTTCCTCCTCACACAGTTCATTCAGGCGCCCGAACTGGTCATTAATCAGTGCCTTCAGAGGGGCAATATACAACACACCGACTGTTTTCGACGGATTTTCATTGAGGAGGGTCAGGATCGGGAAAAACGCCGCCTCCGTCTTGCCGGATGCGGTAGACGCCGTCAGGAGGACATTCTGGTCCGTACAGAAAATAGCTTCCCCTGCCGCATTCTGGATGCCGCGCAGAGTCTGCCATCCGGAGCGATAGATATAATCCTGTATAAAATAGGCGTAACGCTCAAAAACATCCATGTCTCTGCCCTCATAATTCCGAATTATGATTTAGATTTTAACACGAAAAAGCCGGTCAGGCATCACCTGACCGGCTGTAAATTCGATTCGCAATACTGTTTTACCAGTATTTCTCCACATGAGCTCTTGTGCGCTCAGCAGCAGTCTTAATGTTTTCCTCATTCGTAAGCTCGTAATAAGCGGGGCGGAAAACTTCCATCGTGCACACATCGCCTTCAAAACCGATATTCTTCAGCGCATCTGCAAAACGCTTGTGATCGAGGCAGTCACCCGGCTCTTCCGGCCACAGGCGGACTTCATCCGTGTTATAGGCAGCACCGCAGGGCATGTTCTCCGTGCCGTTCAGATGCCATACGAAAATCTTCTTTCCGTCAGCCTTCTCAAGCGCTTCAAAAGAAGAAGCCATGCCGTGGAAATGATACTGGTCAAGCGTGATGCCGACATAGGGTGAACCGACTTCCTGAACGATTCTGTATGCATCTTCGAAACGGTTGATCGTCATGGTCGGTGCGCCGATAAACTCGATGGAGAGTTTAATTCCGTGCGGCTCAGTCTTTTTGACCATTTCCCTGAGGACAGCGACAGCATCCTCGCGGATCTCGTCAAGCGTTGCTTTTCTCTTGATATCCATGGACGGAACAACGACGATCATCTTGCAGTTCAGCTTGTCGCAGATTTCGATAATCTTGTCAAGCTCTGCCATCACGGCGTCCTTTTCTTCCTGAGTTTCCTTCATGTTGAAGAAGATCAGCGCGTTGTAGGACAGCATTCTCAGTTTATGAGCGGGATCGGCAAACCATGCAGCCAGATCATCGATCGTATATTTTCCTGCAGCAATTTCCCTGTCGAGGCACTCTGACTGGATATCGATATAATCGACGCCATACTTTTCGCAGAGGTTCAGGTCTTCAAGGACGCTGTGATCTTTACAGAAACGGTTGCAGCCTTCATTAAATCCAATCTTCATTATCCTCTCTCCCATTCCTTTCAAACTAAACTGTAGCCGGAGTGAACTGTCTTATTTGTAGAATTCAGGTGTGCCGCCTGTCACGACCTTCTCAACCTTGCCGGATTTCTGAGAAGCGACCAGTGCGTCGGCTGTCAGAGCTGCTGTGTAGCCGTCCCATGCGGAGGAGCCGCCTGTGGTGCCTTCCAGTACATGGTCAACCCAGTCCTGAAGCTCGACATCGTAAGAATCGATAAACCGGAGGATCCAGTTCTTCTCGATCGCGGTAGAGACTTCAAAATTGCTGCGGATCGTCGGGAATGACGGGCACGGCAGATTGATGACGCCTTCTTCGCAGACAACTTCACAGTTGATGTCATAACCGAACTTGCAGTTGACATTGACTTCGATCATGACAACGATACCGCTCTTTGTGCGGAGCATCATGACCTGGGGATCTCTGAGGCCTTCATGGGCATTCTTTGTGTTCTTCGGGAACAGAACCTGTCCCTCTTCCCACTCTTCTCCGCCGAGAAGCCACGGAAGAACATCGATTTCATGAATCGCCGTATCCGTAACAGCCATCTCTGTCGTATAGCTGTCATCAACACCCTCTGCTCTGTGCGTGCACTTCACGATCAGCGGAGCGCCGTATTTTCCGGAGCTGATGGCTTCGCGAACCTGGTTGTAGCCGCGGTCATAGCGTCTCATAAAACCAACCTGGACAAGATGTTTTCCGGAAGCGATTTCGGCATCGACGATTTCCTTGCAGTCTGCAGCTGTTGTCGTGAGCGGCTTCTCGGTGAAAACCGGCTTTCCGGCTTTAATCGCAGCAAGGATCGGTCCCTTATGGAACTGGCCCGGGGTCGTGACAACAACCGCGTCCACATCAGCGTCTGCTACAAGCTGTTCATAATCAGAGTAAACCTTTACATCGCCGATCATGGCAGAAGCAGCTTTTGCAGATTCTTCAAAAACATCACAGACAGCAGTCACTTCGCATCCGCGAATCTTGTACTGAAGGCGCTTCGCGTGTTCCTTGCCGATCATACCGCAGCCGACGATACCAACTTTAAGCATTTTCCGTTCCTCCTGACAGAATTAATATACATCTTGTTACATGTGATTTCAGATAATCCTTTTTTACGGATAAGCTCCTTTTCGGAATGCGGATGTCTTATCCTTGTAATTGTGATTATACCAGTGCGTGCGCGTGAACGCAACTGGCAGATTAACCGAATTATCACAATTATTTTTATGCTATTTCACAATAATCCCTGCCTTGCTTAAACATTGTACCTTGTCTTGATCGTAATCTCCGTATAGAGCGGC
>CACZTA010000278.1 GCA_902783935.1 uncultured Lachnospiraceae bacterium
AGTTCGATGAGCCTTTCCGCACTGGATTACCGGAAACGCCGGAACCTGGCCGGCCGCGACGAGCAGATGGCGCTGCTTGTGCAGCGCGTGTCAGGATCTCACTATGAACAGTACTATATGCCCTGCGCGGCAGGTGTCGGATATTCCTACAGTCCCTATCGTTTTTTAAAGAGTCTGGATCCGGAAGCCGGGATGCTCCGCCTGGTCATGGGACTTGGTACCTGCGCCGTCGACAGGACGGAAGGTTCCTATCCCCGTCTGGTGAACCTCGATAATCCGGAAGCCACGACGGCGGCCACGATTGCCGAAAAACACCAGTTCTCACAGCGGCGGCTGGAGGTTGTGAACAAAGAGAAAAAAGGACTGGAGCAGATCACCCTGAAGCAGATCGAAGACAAGATCCCCGGTTTCCTGGGGAGCGCATTGCTTGAACATGACTATGAAGCGGAACAGCGGCTTCGTGAACTGGGGATGAACCGTCCTGTCAGGTTCATCTCATGCAAAGGCCTTGTGGGGAACGGGGAGATGATGCGGCAGCTCAGGGAAATGATGCATGTCATTCAGACAGTCTATCAGCAGCCGGTCGATATTGAGTTTACGTTAAATCTGGACGGAACCGGAGAATACATGATCAACCTGCTGCAGTGCCGTCCCTTGCAGGTCTTCCGGGATACAGGGGCGGTCTTCGTTCCGGATACGCTGCCGCCCGGACGGATTTTGATGGATCTGGAAGGAGCTTCCATGGGACTCACGCGGGAAGTGCCGCTGGATCTGATTGTTTATGTTGATCCGATTGCCTACTATGAACTGCCCTATCGCGAAAAGGACAGCGTGGCGAAAGCGGTCGGAAGCATTAACTGGAAATACCGCGGCCGGGGAAAACATATGATGCTGATCGTCCCCGGAAGAATCGGAACCTCTTCACCGGAACTTGGCGTTCCGACAACTTTTGCTGATATCAGTGAATTCGAAGTCATCTGTGAGGTGGCAGAATCCAGTGCAGGCTATAACCCGGAGCTGTCTTACGGCAGCCACATTTTCCAGGACCTTGTGGAGGCGCAGATTCTATATACTGCAGTATTTGAGAGCGGACAGACAAAGGCATATCATCCGGAGAATCTGACGCAGCTGCCAAATAAGCTTGCGGAACTGTTCCCGGAATTTGAAAAGCTGGATGCGGTGATCAGGATTCTGGAAGTGAGCGGAAGAGACAGCACTGTTTATCATGACCTGAGACATGAAAAACTCATCGTGACGGTGTGACGAAACCCTTGCTGAGTTGAAATCTGAATGAAAAACAGATAAACTTATTTCAATCAGATTTTGCGAGGGAGAGAGATCCATGACGACGATCACGCAGGTTTTGAGAGACCACCCGACGATTTGGGCATCGGTGAAGCTGGCTGCCACCTTCGTTCTCACCATTTTTGTGGTGACATTAGTGCTTCGGATGGAGAAAAAGGCTGCCAGAAGGCTGATCGAAAAACGCGGAAATATCAATTTGCGCTATGTTGAAAGTATTTTCCGTTTTGTCATTATCTTTCTTGCCATCCAGTGGGTTATTATGAGCTCTCCGCTCACACAGTCCTTCGGACGGGTGCTGTTTCAGGGGACAGCCGTCATCGGGGCAATCGTAGGTTTTGCGGCGCAGCCGGTTCTTTCGGACCTGATTTGCGGACTCATGATCAGCGTGACCAGGCCGTTTGACATCGGGGACCGGATCGAGCTGGAGGACGGGACATCGGGCATAGTCAAAGATATTTCTTTCCGGCATGTCATTCTGCGGGATATCGACGGAATTATACGGGTGATTCCGAACAGCAAGATGAACGGCATGGAAATTTCGAACATGAGCTTTCAGACGCGGACCCGCTCCATGCACCTGCATTTTAACGTCGCCTATGGTACGGATATTGAGAAAGCCATGGAGGTGATTGCCGGGGCGGTGCGCAGCAGCAAATTCTCCGTACCGGGGAAAAAAGGCGGCAGCGGGCCGGAGTACGGTCCGGTATACTTCATACAATACGCGGACAGCAGCCTTGTCCTGGCGACGACGGTATATTATGAACCGGAGACGCCGACGGAGGTCGTAAAAAGCGACATCAACTCGCGTGTAAAGCTTGCACTCGAGGAAAACGGCATAGAGATCCCCTATCAATATATTAATATTGTTGTTAACGAAGCCGGGAGAGTGAGAAATCGCTCTTGATTTTTGATATGGTTTGCAGTATAGTACTTTAAAGTGCTGAAGGAGATTCGGCCG
>CACZTA010000279.1 GCA_902783935.1 uncultured Lachnospiraceae bacterium
GCTTCCGTCCAGGTCGCGTGCTGGTCCGGATGGTAGTCTCTCAGGACAGATGTGTAGAAGTCGGCATAGACATTTGAGTAAACCGGCAGGACCGGCAGGGACTTCGCAAACAGTTTCTGATAGGCTGTCCACTTCTGACAGTAGGTTTTCTTGTCCCCGGGCTTCGTCTTCCGCAGGTCGACAGCGGCTTTATAGAGATCCTCGTCCTGGACGCCGCGCCCTCCGAAGGAGCGCACACCGTGCGAGTCTTCCCTGAATTCCGCCGCCGCATCAAAGACAATGTCAAAGTTCGTGGCGAGATACACCATATCCGCCCCTTTTTCGTAACCGTAGTATTCCGCGAGAATCGCTTCCGGCGAAGCCGGCTCAATGCTCAGCTGCACGCCTGCTTCCGCGAGCGGTTTTGCCAGATGTTCTTCAAGCAGGCCTCCGATCCGGCTTCCTTCCGGATAATGCAGCGTCAGCTTGAGCGCTTCCATTCCGCTCCCGCTGTCTCTGCAGCGGATGCTGTCCGTCCCGTTCAGAAATGCGCCGCCGGTCTCGTTGAGCACCCATCCGTCATTCTCAAGAAGTGAAACGGCATTCTTCAGGTTCTCTTCGGCAGAACCGGCATCATAGTCCTCGACGCCCTTGATCTCGTTATCCTTCTGGACTTCCTTGAACATCCACTGGCCGATCCCGTACCAGCCGCTCACCGGTACGCCGAGATTGCCCTCATAGCCTGCCGCGATCGCCTGCCGGTCCATGCAGTAAGCAATTGCCTGCCGGACGCTCCGGCTCTTCAGCGGTCCTTCCGACGCATCGAAACTGATGAAGCTGAGGCCGGACCTGGCATATGTCGTCATCGAGAACTGGTCATCTTCCGCAGTCAGCTTCATGCCTTTGTCTGCCGCCTCGGAATCCGCTGCTTTATTCAGAAGGTCGAACGTGCCGTCCTTCAGCCGGTCGATCATGTCCGCGTTATCCGCGCGGCTGTACGTCACTTTCGCGATCGTCGGCTTTTTGCCTTCCCGGTTTCCCTTGTACTGGTCATTGACGGAGAAGACCGCCGTCGTTCCGTCAAACGAATCCAGTTTGTACGGGCCGCTTACCACGGACGGATGGCTCATATAGCCGGTCGTCTCGTCCAGGATCGTCCTCCTCAGTGTTTCCTCCGTCAGGCTGCCGCTGAGGTAAACGCCTTTTCCGTCGTCCTTCACCTCACAGCCGGGTGCCAGGACGTGGATCGGATACGGATTGATATCCAGGAGGCCCAGCTCATAGAAGAAGGGCAGGTAGGTGTGGTCGATCACAACCGACAGCTCATAGTTTCCGAGGAGACGCACCCCGGTCAGGACCTTGCTCTTGCCTGAGACATAGTCCGCTGCTCCCTTCAGCCGCGTGAAATTGCCCGGGTCCGCCCCAAGGCGCTCCATCTGCGGCGAGAGGTTCAGCAGGAACGAAAAAGCGTAATCCTTCGCGGTAATCCGGGTCCCGTCGCTGTATTTCATATCCTCGCTCAGGGTGATCTTGTGAGTGCGGTCGCCCGCCGCATTCTGCGTGATCATAATGCCGGTGACCACGGACTGGTCCGTGACAAACGCGCCTTCCTTCGAATCCCAGCACACGAGGTTATATGCGTGAAGCATGCTGCGCACATCCAGGTCGCTGGCTGCATTGCCGAAGCGGTCTGTGAAAAATTTCCCCGTGATCGGCGTCGTGCTGCCCACATCCAGTTCGCCTGACGCGCCTGCTACAGGCAGCTGTGTCACCGCCAGGGCTGCCAGCAGGACTGCTGTCATGATTCTCTTTCTGATCATATATCTGAATCCCCCATTTTCTCACGGACAGTTATCACTCAAAGCACTCGCCGGCATTAATCGTTACGGCGCCGACACCCTGGCCGAGCGGTGTCGGATAATCCTCAATGACGGTTTCCTTTTTGGTGCTTGTTGAAGAGCTTGTTTTATTATTTGAACTCCTGTTTGAACTGTTACTGCCGGAATTATTCCCGCCGGAATTGTTGCCGCTGCTGTTTTTTGTATAGTAGACATCTTGCGTCAGGTTCTGCGCGGGCATCTCCCCCGAGACAAATGCCGCAGACGCTTTGTAGCCGCTGATCTCCGGAGATTTTACGTTAAAGCTGCTTCCCGCAGTGAGTTTTTCCGTATGGGGCGGGGCGGCCTGGCTGCCGTTCTGATAGCGGTACCTCACAGTAAGCGTATAAACATTCGGGGTATAATAGATATTGAAGGTGCGGTCCATCGTCAGTTTGCCGGACACTTCAGCCCTGCTAGCTGTATAGCCGGCAATTTCCGGGGTCTTCTCATAATAAGAAGCGCCGGTCTCAAGTACTGCGACATACGATTCCCTGGCCTTCGTCAAACTGTTGCCGTTCTTATAATAATAGTTGATCGTCAGGACGTGGTGGCCGGGAAGCACGGGGTCCGTCCTCGACGTCTTCACGGTTTCAAGGAGACATTCATAGGTGACATCA
>CACZTA010000280.1 GCA_902783935.1 uncultured Lachnospiraceae bacterium
GCCCAGCGGGTTTCCTCATCAGGGAAGGGATAGAACCCCCCTGAGTACATATCGGTGATGCCGAAATGCGCCTTGAAATCGGAGAAATACCGATCAAACTACCTTCTTTCCACTGCGCTGACCGTATACACGGAGGCGCAATTTCCGCAGTAAAGAAAAGGATCCCGGAAAACCAGTGTTTCCGGGATCCTCCATTTTTGTCCGATTATCTCTTGCTGAACTGCGGAGCACGTCTCGCTGCTTTGAGACCGTACTTCTTTCTTTCCTTCATACGCGGATCGCGTGTGAGGTAGCCGGCTGCCTTCAGCGCCGGACGATAGTCAGCATCTGCTTTGCACATGGCGCGTGACAGTCCGTGACGGATCGCGCCGGCCTGGCCTGTGTAGCCGCCGCCGTGTACAAAAACAGTCAGATCAAATTTATTCTGTGTGTCAGTCACAGCAAACGGCTGACGGACGATCATCTTCAGCGTTTCCATACCGAAGAAATCATCGATATCACGTTTGTTGATCGTGATCTTGCCTGTTCCGGGAGCGAGGTATACTCTTGCGACAGAGCTCTTTCTTCTACCTGTACCATAAAACTTTTCGCTTGCCAACTTTATACCCTCCTATCAGACTTCCAGCTTCAGGACTTCCGGCTTCTGGGCTGCGTGCTCATGCTCCGGACCTGCGTATACATGAAGCTTCTTGTAAATCTTGTCGCCGAGTGCACCGTGCGGGATCATGCCGCGGACTGCGTGTTCAACAACTCTCTCCGGATGCTTTGCAAGCATATCCTTCAGTGTTGTGTACTTTGCGCCGCCGACATAATCGGAATGACGGAAATAAATCTTCTGCTCGAGCTTCTTGCCGGATACGGCAACCTTATCAGCATTGACGATGATCAGATAATCGCCTGTATCAACATATGGTGTAAAGATCGGCTTGTTTTTGCCTCTTAAGATCTTTGCAGCTTCGGAAGCGAGACGGCCGAGTGTCAGGCCTTCCGCATCAATGACGTACCACTTGCGCTCGACGTCAGCTGCCTTTGCCATAAATGTACCCATGAATCTTCCTCCTGAAAACACAGCAGACATAAAAAACTGTCTCACTGTTCACAAATGCGGCTCCTGGTTTTCATGCCGCGCAGATTATAATAAGTATTCGGAAAATGTGCCTGAAAGATTTCCACCTATCCTTCAGAACGATGCAGCTCCGAACCGGGGCAGGCCGGATAACCGCATATAAAACAGGCGACTCGGGATTGTCGCACTCGATTATTATACGAGCCGCACAGTCTCCGTGTCAACTGTAAAATCTTTGTTCATGAGGGTTTTTTACCCGTCCGGATACAGGATCTCCATAAGTACGAGACCCTTCGCAACGGCCGTCGGGCCGGCAGCACTCCGGTCACGCGCTTCCAGGATTTCCCGCATGTGTTCAGCGGGATATTTCCCGCCCCCGATCTCAAGCAGCGTGCCCGCTATGATCCTTACCATATTATAGAGGAAGCCGTTTCCGGTCACCGAAAAAATGACACGGTCACCCTCCCGCTTTACCTCTGCCCGGTATATCGTACGGATTGTCGATTTGGCTGATGTCCCTGCCGCACAGAAAGAAGCAAAGTCATGCTCTCCGACAAGATATGACGCAGCCCGGTTCATCTTATCCGCATCCAGCGGATAATAATAATGCATTTCCGTCCGCCGTGACAGCGGATCCGGATGAACGCGGTTCAGGATGCGGTATTCATATGTTTTGACTGTATTCCGGTAACGGGGATGCCAGTCATCCGGAACCGCATCGGATTCCGTGATCCGGATATCCTCCGGAAGCCTGGCATTCAATGCAAACGCGATTTTTGAAGGAGCTATCCTCGTCTCCATGTCAAAAACAGCGACATTTCCTTCCGCATGGACGCCGGCATCCGTCCGGCTGGCGCCGATCGTCCTCACAGGCATGCCGAACAGTTCTGACAGGGCATCGTTCAGCACATCCTGGACAGCCACCCCGTTTGTCTGGCACTGGAAACCGCAGTAGCCTGTGCCGTCATACGCAATGCGAAGCCGTATTCTCATGCTTTTCCTTTCTCCGATTATAATCCCGTGATGCGGAATACAATACAGATCCCCAAAAACACTGCCATCAGAATATAGGCTGCAGCATCTCTCCTCCTGTAGCGGAGCGGCTTCATCTGTGTCCTGCCGGACCCGCCGTGATAGCATCTCGCTTCCATGGCCATCGCCAGATCATTGGCCCGCCTGAAAGCCGAGACAAAAAGCGGCACGAGCAGCGGGATCATCGCCTTCAGGCGCCTTATGACACCTCCGCTTTCAAAATCCGCCCCTCTGGCCATCTGCGCTTTTTTGATCTTGTCCAGCTCTTCTGTGAGAATGGGAATAAACCGGAGGGCAATCGACATCATCATGGCGATTTCATGGACCGGCACCCGGATAATCTTAAGGAAACTGAACAGTCTTTCCATCGCGTCCGTCAGGGCATTCGGCGTCGTCGTCAGTGTCATGATCGAAGAACCGCAGACAAGAAAAACCAGCCTGAGCCCCATCGTGACCGCCTGGCGGAGGCCCTCCTTTGTAATCCGCAGGATCCACCACTTCCACAGAACCGTTCCCGGTGTCAGCAGGACATTGAAGAGCATGGTGATGATCAGGAGGAAAAAGACCGGCTTCAGGCTTTTCAGGATAAACCGGAACGGAACTTTTGACAGAAAAATAAGCAGCAGAAGAACCGCTGCCGCAAACAGATACCCGAATACGCCCCGCACCTGGAAAAGTCCGACGATATAAACGATCGTCCCGACGAATTTCACCCTGGGATCCAGCCTGTGCAGGACAGAATCCACCGGATAATATTGTCCGAGTGTCAATTCTCCCATAAAAACACAGCCCCCCGGTCAGCTGTTCTTCTGTGCAAGCGCCATCAGGATGCTGCGTTTTGCCTCGGGAACCGTAATCGCCGATACGTCCACATCCAGACCCCGCTCTTTAAGTTCATGCATGATGTATGTAATCTCCGGCGCCGCAAGCCCGATCTTCTCAAGTTCCCTGAAGTGGGAAAATACCATCTTCGGCGTTCCGTCAAAAGCAATCTCCCCTTCGTGAAAAACGATCATGCGCTGCGCGTAGGCGGCAACATCTTCCATGCTGTGCGAAACCAGGATAATCGTAATTCCCTGCTGATCCCGCAGATGCCTGATCAGCGTCAGGATTTCTTCTCGTCCCGCCGGATCGAGCCCGGCAGTCGGTTCATCGAGAATCAGCACTTCGACGTTCATAGCCAGGACACCGGCGATTGCCGCCCGCCGTTTCTGGCCGCCTGACAGATCAAACGGAGACGTCTCATACAGATCCTCCGGAATCCCCACAAGCTTCAGGGCATAATCGGCCCTCTTCCTGCACTCTTCTTCCGACAGTCCCTGATTCCCCGGACCGAACATCACATCCTTCAGAACCGTCGTCTCGAACAGCTGGTTCTCGGGATACTGAAATACAAGTCCGACATGTGTGCGCAGTTCTCTCAGGTCATAGCCTTCTTCCCAGATATCCTTGCCTTCATAAAAAACCTGGCCGGATGTCGGCCGGATCAGGCCGTTCATATGCTGGATCAGCGTGGATTTCCCGCTGCCCGTATGACCGGCAAGCCCGATGAATTCCCCCGCTCTGATTTTCAGATTGATTCCCTTTAAGGCAGGCACCTCATAGACGGTGTGAAGACCGTATGTGTAGCTCAGATCTTTCAGTTCAATCTGCATAATGCCTCCACCAGTTCCTCCGATGTCAGGATATCTTCCGGAAGCCCGCAGCCTGACTGCCGCAGCTCGTATGCCAGCTCTGTCGCCTGCGGGACGGACAGCCGGTATTTCTTAAGTGTTTCCACCTGGGAAAAGATCTCCCTCGGGGTTCCCTGCAGGATAATGCTGCCTTTGTCCATCACGATTACGTGGTCGGCAAAAACCACTTCTTCCATATAATGCGTGATCAGGATCACGGTCACATGTTCCCGGCGGTTCAGTTCCTTTACGGCTTCGAGGACTTCCCTGCGTCCGTTCGGGTCCAGCATGGCTGTCGGTTCATCGAGAACAATGCAGTCCGGATGCATGGCGACCACGCCCGCGATGGCAACGCGCTGCTTCTGTCCGCCTGACAGGCGGTTAGGCGACCGGTCCCTGAATCCAAGCATTCCGACGCTTTTCAGCGCATCCTCTACCCGGAGCCAGATGTCCTCCGTCTCAATGCCCAGGTTTTCCGGACCGAAAGCCACGTCCTCATCGACAACGGTCCCGATGATCTGGTTGTCCGGATTCTGAAAAACCATTCCGGCTTTCTGCCTGACTTTCCACAGTTCCTGCTCTTCGGACGTGTTGATCCCGTCAACCCACATCGTCCCCTCTGTAGGGATCAGAAGAGCATTGATCTGCTTTGCCAGCGTCGATTTTCCCGATCCGTTATGGCCGAGAATCGCAATAAAAGATCCTCTTTCCACTGACAGGTCAACGTTTTTTACAGCGTTGACCCTTTCCTCGGTTTCGTTATCATCATTGAATTTCACATAGTCGAATCCGAGATGCTCTGCCCTGATGATCGGCATACCCGTCCTCACATTTCTCTCTGTCTGCCCGCGAGCCGGATCAGCTCCCAGACTTCATCGCGGCCTTCCCTGGTCTCTGACGAGAACGGGATAACCGGAACATCTTTCTTAATGCCGAGTTCTGTCCGGATTACTTTCAGATTCTTCTCAAGCTCCGTCTTTTTTACCTTATCTTTTTTTGTCGCAATGATAACCGGTTCCATGGCGTTTGCCCTGATCCAGTCAACCATCATCCGGTCATTGGCCCCCGGTTTGTGCCGGACATCCACCAGCAGGAAAACCGTGCGGAGCTGCTTCGACGTGTGGAGATAACGCTCAATCATTTTTCCCCACTTCGCCTTCACTTCCGGCGAAGCCGTCGCATACCCGTATCCCGGCAGGTCAACCAGATAACAGTCGGGCGCAAACTCTTCCCTCATTTCTCCGGCATTGACCCGGTAATAGTTAATCGTCTGCGTTTTTCCGGGCTGTGATGATGTACGCGCAAGCGACTTTCTCAGGAGGAGCGTGTTGATCAGGGAGCTTTTGCCGACATTTGACTTGCCTGCAAAAGCCACCTCATACTGACGGTTCTCGGGGAGCCTGCTCGTTACACCGCAGACGGTCTCAAGCACAGCTTCCCTGATTTTGTTGATCATACCGCGGTCTCCGTATCCTTTCTGGACCGCCTTCTCCTCGAAGCGCGTTCCCTGTCCGCAGCAGGCTTCCGCTCTCCGTGGACCAGTTCGGGAAATGTTTCGCCGCCAACATTTTCCTTCCGGATAATGCATTCGACAATTGTCTCGTCAGATGGCACTTCGTACATGGCGTCGATCACCGTCTTCTCCATGATGGCCCGGAGGCCTCTCGCACCGGTCTTTCTCTCAACCGCAAGGCGGGCTACCTCCCGCAGGGCTTCATCTTCGATCGTCAGCTTCACCCCATCCATCTCGAACAGGCGCTCATACTGCCTGACAAGCGAATTCTTCGGCTCTTTCAGGATGCGCACAAGCGCTTCTTCATCCAGCGCATCCAGTGCGACAACCACCGGGATACGTCCGATCAGTTCGGGAATCAGGCCGTATTTCACGAAATCCTGCGGCATGACGTTTTTCAGGATGCTGCTCTCGTTCTGCTCATCGTCCGTCTTCCTGATTTCGGCGCCGAAACCTATTGATTTTGTATCGAGGCGGGAGCTGATAAGCTTCTCCATGCCGACGAACGCGCCGCCGCAAATGAAGAGAATGTTTGTCGTGTCGATCTGAATCATCTCCTGCTGCGGATGCTTGCGGCCTCCCTGCGGCGGGACAGATGCATTTGTCCCTTCGATGATCTTAAGAAGAGCCTGCTGGACACCTTCGCCCGAAACATCGCGGGTGATGGAGGCATTCTCCGACTTTCGGCCGATTTTATCAATCTCATCGATGTAAATGATGCCTCTCTGGGCCCTGCGGATATCATAATCGGCAGCCTGGATCAGCTTCAGGAGAATGTTTTCCACATCTTCACCGACATACCCCGCTTCCGTCAGTGTCGTCGCATCAGCGATGGCAAACGGAACGTTCAGCATCCTGGCAAGCGTCTGCGCCAGCAGCGTCTTACCCGATCCGGACGGTCCAAGCATCACGATATTCGATTTCTGCAGTTCGACATCGTTGTTTTTCGGAGCAAGAATCCGCTTGTAGTGATTATAGACGGACACCGCGAGCACTTTCTTGGCGTCATCCTGGCCGATGACATAGTCATCAAGAAAGGCTTTGATCTCTGCCGGCTTGCGAAGGTTGATATCTCCGCCCGAGGCAGCGCTGTAATTTTCTTCATCCTCCAGAATGTCCGTGCAGACAGCGACGCACTCATCACAGATATAGATCCCGTTTTCCCCTGCAAAAAGCCTCTGTACCTGGTCTGCGGATTTTCCGCAGAAACTGCAGCGGATCTTTCCGCCTGTATTTCTGGCCATACTTGTTTTTTCGCTCCTTTTCCGGTGATGAATAAAGATGCTAAAACAGCCGCAAGCGAAGATTCTCTTACTTGCGGCAATTTCTTATCTGTTCTTATCTTTTCACGACGACGCCGTCGATCAGGCCGTACTGAACGGCTTCTTCCGCGGTCATCCAGCGGTCCCTGTCCGTATCCTGTTCGATCGTCTCCACGGGCTGCCCGGTGTTCTCTGCCAGGATCCTGTTGAGTTTCTGTTTCGTCTTCAGGATATGCTCCGCATCAATCAGCATGTCGGATGCTTTTCCGCTCGTGCCGCCGGAGGGCTGGTGGATCATGATCTCTGCATTCGGGAGAGCCTGCCGCTTGCCTTTTGCACCGCCCGCAAGAAGGAATGCGCCCATGCTGGCAGCCATGCCGATACAGATCGTGGACACATCGCATTTAATATACTGCATTGTGTCATATATCGCCATCCCTGCGGTCACTGACCCGCCGGGGCTGTTGATATAGAGACTGATATCTCTTGACGGATCCTCTGATTCCAGGAAAAGGAGCTGCGCAACGACAACGCTTGCCGTCACATCATTGACCTCTTCACCGAGGAAAATAATGCGCTCTTTCAGGAGCCTGGAATAGATATCATAGCTTCTCTCTCCCTGCGCCGTCTGTTCGATGACATAGGGGATAAGGGTATTCCTGATCAAATCAGACCTCCTTCGCATTCTCCGCGATGAGTGTAAGGGCATCCTGGACAGCCAGATCTTTCTTCATCTGTTCTTTCTCATAATCGCCCATAACTTCTTTCAGCTTGTCGGCTTCCATCTGATAGCGCTCCGCCATGGAAGCGATTTCCTCATCGATCCGCTCATCGCCGATTTCAATATTCTCGGCGGAAGCCACTTCTTCAAGAACCAGGCGTGTCTGGATCTGCTTAAGAGCCTGCGGTCTCATCTGTTCCTTCATCTGCTCTTCGGAAGATCCTGTGTACTGCATGTACATATCGATCGAAATGCCCTGGCTCTGCAGTCTCTGGGCATAGCTCTGGAACATATTGCTGACTTCATAGTCGATCATGGCATCCGGGATATCCATCTCGGACGTCTCGATCAGCTTGTCGACCGCTTCGTTTTCCTTTTCGGTTTTTGCCTCGGCTTCCTTTCTCTTAAGGATGTCGGCGCGGACACTGTCCTTATACTCTGCGAGTGTATCGAACTCAGACACATCCTGTGCAAACTCATCATCCAGTTCCGGGAGCTCCTTTACCTTGATCTTATGAATCGTGCAGGTAAAGACAGCTTCTTTTCCGGCCAGTTCCGGAGCGTGATATTCTTTCGGGAATGTCACAGTGATGTCTTTGGTTTCTTCGCAGTTCATCCCCACGAGCTGCTCTTCAAAACCGGGGATAAATGAGCCGGAGCCGATCACGAGTTCGTAGTTTTCGGCTGTTCCGCCGTCAAACTTCTCGCCGTCAACTGCGCCTGAATAGTCAAGTGTGACGGTATCGCCGTCAGCTACAGCCCTGTCTGTCACCTCGACGAGGCGTGAATTCTTTTCGCGTTCTCTGCCGACCTCGGCGTCCACTTCTTCATCAGTGACGGAGATTTCGGCTTTTTTCACTTCAATGCCTTTATATTCGCCGAGCTTTACTTCCGGACGGACAGCCACGACAGCTGTATAAATCAGGTCAGAGCCCTTTTCGACCTGCTCAATGTCGAACTCCGGGCTTGAAACAAATGTCAGGCCGGTCTCTTCCGCTTCTTTATAATATGTTGTACTGATGCATTCATTTACGGCATCATCATAGAAAACGGACGGTCCGTACATTTTCTCGATCAGATGCTGCGGTGCGTGACCCTTGCGGAAGCCCGGAACAGAGATGTTCTTCTTCTGTTTGTTATAGGCGCGGGTAATCGCCTTGCCGAAATCTGCTGCCAGCACGGACACTGTCAGTTTCACCATATTATGTTCCAATTTTTCAACCTTTACGCTCATATTTCCTCCTGAAACTTATGCCTTTTGTGCAGGCTAAATTTACGACTAAGACACGCGGTTGAGACCGCGTGCCTATACACTATAACACAGCATAAACTCTGTGAACAGTATTTTTTTGCCCCGGCCCGGGTTATTTTCCCTTTTCTTTACGGCATACAGACAACACTGCGGGAGATTTCGGAAGCCTTCTCCTCTCCGAAAAGAAGCGCCGTAAGTTTCAGGGAAAATGCCATGGCCGTGCCGGCGCCCCTGCTGGTCACGATATGGCCGTCCGTGACGACGGCTTCGTCCTCAACGTACGTGCAGCCTTTCAGCTTGTCTGCCATCCCGGGATAGCTCGTCGCTCTCCGTCCTTCGGTGATTCCGAGACTTCCGAGCACCGTCGGTGCCGCACAGATGGCACCGATCAGTCGTTTTTCCCTGTCTGCCTGAAGCAGGGCTTCACGGAGACCGCTGTGCATCATCAGATATTTTGTACCAGGCATACCGCCCGGGAGGACCAGGAGATCCGCCGCCCCGGGACTGCATTCTGCAAACAGGAGATCCGCCTCCACTTTGATTCCGGAGCGGCCCTCCAGCGATTTTGATTCCATGACCGACACGGTCTGAAGATCGGCGCCGGCTCTTCTCAGGATATCCACGACTGTCAGTGCTTCAATCTCCTCGAAGCCGTCCGCAAGAAAGACATAGACTTTACTCATGGCACGTTCCTCCTTTTACAGCTTTGCAAAGCGGCGAAGGGCCGCTTCGGAATTTTCGTGGCTTCCGAACGCAGTCAGGCGGAAATAGCCTTCCCCGCTCGGTCCGAAACCGGAACCCGGCGTCCCGACAACATTGGCATTTTCAAGAAGGTAATCAAAGAACTCCCAGGAGCTCATGCCGTCCGGTGTTTTCAGCCAGACATACGGGGAATTGACCGCACCGTAGACAGTATAGCCCATTGAGCGGAGCCCGTTATAAATCGTGGAAGCATTTTTCATATAATAGGAAACCAGGCTGCGGATCCCTTCCCGGCCTTCCGGCGAGTAGCAGGCTTCCCCGGCTCTCTGGATGATATAGGGAGCACCGTTATATTTTGTACCGTGGCGGCGTGCCCACATGTCATGCAGAGACGCATCCCCGCACACAAGGTCTGTCGGAACGACCGTATATCCGAGCCGCACACCGGTAAATCCGGCGTTCTTCGAGAAGCTGCGGATTTCGATCGCGCATTTTCTCGCATTGTCGCATTCGTAGATGGAATGCGGTATTCCCTCTTCAGAGATATAAGCTTCATAAGCCGCGTCATAGATAATGACACAGCCGTTTTCACACGCATAGTCCACCCATTTCTGCAGCTGTACTTTTGTAATGGCGGCCCCTGTCGGATTATTCGGGAAGCAGAGATAAATCAGATCCGGGCGCTCAGCCGGAAAATCCGGTGCGAATCCGTTTTCTTCCGTACACGGCATGTAGATGATATTGCTCCAGTAGCCGGTCTCCGGATCATAAGTGCCGGCGCGTCCCGCCATGACATTGGAGTCAACATAGACGGGATAGACCGGATCGCAGACGGCAATCCGGCAGTCATCCGAAAACAGTTCCTGGATATTGCCCGAGTCGCACTTGGCGCCGTCTGACACAAAGATTTCATCCGGATCGATCCGGCAGCCTCTGGCTGCATAATCGTTCGCGGCAATCGTCTCGCGGAGGAAGCTGTAGCCGAGATCCGGTGCATATCCGCGGAAAGTGGCTGCATCGCCCATCTCATCTACTGCTGTATGCAGTGCCCTGATCACAGGCTCCGTCAGCGGCTGTGTCACATCGCCGATTCCGAGCCTGATGATGCTTTTGTCCGGATTCTGTTCCGTAAAGGCCGCCACTTTTTTTGCAATCGTTGAAAACAGATAGCTTCCGGGAAGTTCCAGATAATGATGATTTACCTTAAACATTGATCTCTCCTTCAAATACTTCTTCTGCCGGTCCCGTCATATAGACGTGTCCGTCTTCCTCACTCCACTCGATCTGCAGGTCGCCTCCCAGAAGCGATACGGTCACTTTCCGGTCAGCATATCCGTTCAGCGCCGCTGCCACAGCCGCCGCGCAGGCGCCGGTCCCGCATGCCATCGTTTCGCCCGAGCCTCTCTCCCAGACTCTCATGCGGAGACGGCTCCGGTCCGCAACATTGATAAATTCCGTATTGATCCGGTCGGGAAAAACATCCGCGTGTTCAAACAGGGGCCCGTACACCTCCGGGCCGGATTCCCGGATATCCTCATCGGGAAAAACGACACAGTGCGGATTGCCCATGGACACGCAGGTGACGGAAAACACCCTTCCGCCGATTTCAAGAGGGACACCGATGACTGCCTCTCCGGGGAAAGATGCCGGAATTTTCTCCGGCTCAAGCTCCGGAA
>CACZTA010000281.1 GCA_902783935.1 uncultured Lachnospiraceae bacterium
CAAGATAATTAGGTTAAAGATGATTGTCAAGAAAAGCTCTGTTTTCCCCGCTTCCAGAGACGTGATCTTTGAAAAGCTGCAGAAGCTGGAAACGCTGCAGTACATAGCGGAGCCTTATGCGACATTTGAGCCAGTGGGAGCGGCTGAACCGGTATGGACAGTCGGCAGCACGTCGGCATACAGGTTCCGTCTCTTTAGCGTGATCTCCTTCGGCACGCACAAGATCCATATTGTCCGATTCGATCCGGAGGGTGTCAGCAGTCGGGAGGGAAACGAACATGTTTCTGTCTGGAATCATGACATTACCATGATCCCGCTGGACGAAAACCATACGGAATACACAGATCAGATAGAGATCCGGGCAGGCTGGAAAACGCCCTTCATCTGGCTTTGGGCAAATGCCTTTTATGCACACAGGCAGCGAAAATGGATTCGGTTGTTGAAGGAGAAAGGGCAAAAAACGGTATGAAATGGGGGGCGGAATGATGGTTCGCCATATGACGATCGAACAGCTTCCTTATAGGGAACCGGTCCGAAACTGGCTTATAGACCGCTACGGAGATACAGAGGCAACTAAGATCTGGGCGCAGACGCAGGAGAACTACCGGAACTATCTCCTGGATCTTCCGGACTACGGTGGGAGCAAAAACGGACACGCGAAGGCAATCTACGGCGGTCTTCTGATCTTCGCGCTTTATCCTGCGCTCCCGGATCAACCTCCGGTTACCGAGCTGCAGGACTTTGTACAGAACCTGTTTATGGGGCCTTTTACAAAGCTCGGGAAGATATTTGACCTGAACCGCCCGTCCCACATGCGGCTGATCGATAAAGTGTTCCGCAGGTCCGGGAACAGGGACCGCAAGGATTTCCTCCGGTATCCGGATGGGTTTATCAATGTCGATGTTCCGTATGATAATGAGCATCATGCGGCAAGATACAGCTTCACGCAGTGCCCCAACGCGGAGTTTGCGAAAAAGCACGGGCTGCTGCACGTGCTTCCCCTTCTGTGTAACAGCGATTTCTTCGGGATAAGCGAGATCCATGGGACGTTGATCCGCTGCGGCACCTGCGGAAACAGCAATATATGCGATTACCTGGTTGTGGGGAGCAGTAATCCCATCGCAAAGGAATATGAAACCGTATCGGATGAGCAAGGCTTTCTGGTCAGCCGAAAGAGGCAGCCTGAAAATGCCGGGGAGAAAGCATGATTATCCTTCAATTGATCCTGTTTTGTGCGCTGTTCACGTTGATGGTGAAGATCGCTGTGGGAAACAACGCGCTGAATGGCCTGTACTTTTATCCGAAGATGGTACAGGAGCGGGCCTTTGCGCTCGGCCTGACAGAGCGGGAAACCGTGGCGAGAAGAAGAAAACGCTTCATGATTCCGTTCTTCTTGGTTATGTTGGCCGCTTTGGTCCTGATCATCGGTCTTTGGAACGAATTGAAGACCTTCCGGCCTGCGTATTTACAGGCACTGCTGTTCCTGGAGGTCATGAACTGGTATGACGGTATCATAATCGATAAGGTGTGGGTGGGATACAGCAAGTTTTGGCTTCTGCCCGGCTGTGAGGATATTCCTTATGTGCAGACTTGGAAACAGGTGCTGAAAAAGCGAGGAATACTGACCCTGATCTGGGTCGCCGGTGCGGCCATTGTTGCGGGGGTCATCGTTCTCGTATTTTAAAAGGTCAATGCTTGAGAGGAGGACATATGCTCCTGACGGTCTTTTTATCAATCGTATTCTGCGCTGCGATATCACTGATGTTATTATCGGCAGTGGCCTTTATTCAGGATAAGAAGTTCTTCTCTTCCGCGCCGAAAGAGGCACAGGAGGTACTTCTCCAAAGAGATAATGAACTGTTCTGCGGAGCCAGAACCATCGGGTGGACGCTTATGGTGTTCAGTATTCTCATGTTACTGGGAGTAGGCGTGGTCTCGATCTGGGATGGCTTTCGGAACGATTTTACATTCCGGCATTTCTTCACTAGATTTGTGATCATATTTACCGTGTACAAGCTCTACGACATGATCTGTTTCGATTATTTCCTGCTGATGAAGTTTCACTTCTTCCAGTACTATTTTCCTGAGGTGGGAGGCGTTTATCCGCTGAAAAAAATACGGTTTTAATATAAAAAGCCAGCTGCTTAAGCTTTTCATCATATTCCCGGCAGCTTCCGCGCTTACAGCATGGATATGCACATTGTTTTGAGAGAGAAGTCAAACAGGAGGCCGGTTGATGAAGGTCAATGAATACGGAGCAGAACACAAGAAGATGATCGCCATGTTTCAATGCGCGGCGGAGCCCGGATGGGCGTTTATTCCATCCGCTCAGGCCCTGGCGCAGGATTATCATGTGTTCCTGTTCATTGCTGACGGTCATGACGAAATGGGCACAACCTTCGTGTCGGTAGAGAAATACGCGGACGATGCAGCAGCCTATCTGAAAGCCAAGGACATACGTCATCTGGACTGTCTCTATGGCGTGTCCATGGGCGGCGCCACAGTCATCCGCTTCCTGGCAACGCAGGACATCACTGCCGATAAAGCTATCATCGATGCCGGGATCACGCCATACCCGTATCCGAAGCCAGTTTGCCGTCTGATCGCGCTGAAGGACTGGGCGATGATCATGCTGGGTACGAAGTCCTATTCTTTTATGAAGTTGGCAATGCCGCCGGAGCGCTGGACGCCGAAGGGCGAGGATCCGGAAACGCACTATCGTAAGATCTTTGAGTTTGAGAAGAATCACTTTTCCTCAAAGACGATCTACAATGTCTTCTGGTCCGCAAACAATTACTCCATGCCAAAGCCGGTTCCATATGTTGACACTGCGATCGAATACTGGTACGGTGAGGAAGAAAAGAAAGCCAGGAAAAACAACCTGGCTTATACCATCAAGGCATTCCCGCAGACAGTACCGAAAGAATTCAAAGGGCTCGCTCATGCGGAGCTGGTCCTGATGTTCCCGGAGAGGTTCCGGGATGAGGTCATTCGATTCCTTGATAAGAAATAGCGGGATTGTGTGAAACATACAGGATCACGTCGCCGTTAACTATTATGATTCCGAAAGACCCCATGATTCTTCTGAGCTATGTGAACACCCAACTGCGGGATCAGTATCCGACCCTGGAGGATTTCTGCAAAGG
This sequence comes from uncultured Lachnospiraceae bacterium, assembly GCA_902783935.1. Lineage (GTDB taxonomy): Bacteria > Bacillota > Clostridia > Lachnospirales > Lachnospiraceae > Chordicoccus. The sequence continues at coordinate 3,147 of CACZTA010000281.1, forward strand.
GGAGAACGCCGACCCGGAGGAACTGAAGGAAAAGCTCGCATCGGTAGGCTATGTATACAATAAGGAACTGAATCAGTTCCGCTGAGCTGTCCCGGAAGCGGCAAAGGTACTCCGACAAAGTGAATACCGACCGGAATAGTTCGGCAGATTTCAGGATTTCCCTAAAATCTGCCGAAATCTGCATTCTGCGCCGTCCACCTGACCCGCCCTGCGCGTCAGCGTTTGCGCCGCTGTAAACAAAGAAAAGGGGAGAACTGCGCTTCATAGGAACCGGACGGAGTTAAGGAAAAACTTGTTGATATGGTTCCGGAGAAGTGGTATACTA
>CACZTA010000282.1 GCA_902783935.1 uncultured Lachnospiraceae bacterium
CCTGCCGGAGCGCAGGTGCTAAATGACGTACCGATCCCCTCTTTCAAGGACGACTCTGATGCCGTTGTCACCGCAGTAATAGGAATTAGCCCTGATCGTGTCACGGCTTTCCACAATGCAGTTTTCTATGTGAGTATTATCGCCTATGTATACGTCGTTCAGAATGATCGAGTTTCTTATACGGCAGTTGCTGCCGATGAAGACCTTCTTGAAAATCACGGAGTTCTCAACAGTACCGTTAATAATACATCCGGATGCAACAAGTGAGTTCTTCACGACACATCCCGGGTTATACTTCGCCGGCGGATTATCATCAATCTTTGTGGAAATCCTCTCCCCCTGCCGGAAGAAGTAATCCCTTATCTCCGGTCTGAGGAAATCCATATTCGTCCTGTAGTAGGACTCCACCGTCGCGATGTTGCTCCAGTATGTGCTGATTTTATATCCGTAAATCCGTTTCAGTTCCTTGTAACGGATCAGAATATCTTTCACGAGGTCCGTGCGGTCCTCCGCTGCACACCGCTCAATCATTTCGATCAGCAGCCGCCGGCGGATTACATAGATCCCGGTTGAGATGACATTTGATTTTGTCACCATCGGTTTTTCTTCGAATTCTTCGATCCTGCAGTCCTCATTCATCTTCAGGACACCGAACCGGCTCACATCGTCATCTCTGCATTCCGTACAGACGATTGTCACGTCTGCCCGCTTTGCGATATGGTACTCCAGTACCTTGTTATAATCCAGCTTGTAAATGCCGTCCCCGGACGCGATTACCACATAGGGTTCATGACAGTGCCGGAGCCACGTCAGGTTCTGCCAGATCGCATCCGCCGTTCCCCTGTACCAGAAATTGCTCGTCCCGGTTATCGTCGGCGGAAAAAGGAACAGGCCGCCCTGCTTCCTCCCGAAATCCCACCATTTAGAGGAACTCAGATGCTCGTTCAGCGAACGTGCATTATACTGCGTCAGTACAGCCACTTTCTGAATATTCGAATTCGTCATATTCGAAAGGGCAAAATCAATTGCTCTGTAGCTTCCCGCAACGGGCATCGCCGCGATCGCTCTCTTCGCGGACAGTTCCTTCATGCGGTAATTGTTGCCTCCTGCCAGAATCAGTCCCACCGCCCTCATGAGTTTTCACCGTCCTTTATGTCTTTCTTAATAATAGCCCCGCCGCTCACGAGCATGCCGCCCGGATAATCCTCCGCCAGTGTTTCGCCCAGGATCGCAGTATTTCTGCCGATCCGGACGCCCGGCGGAATAACGGAATTCTCACCGACCGTGACCAGTCCGAACGAATAGATTTTCTGATTATAGGTATTCGGCGCGTCAACGCCCGTTCCGAGTATGGCTTTTTCCCCGACGGCTGTATTCTGCGCCAGGATAGCCCTGCTGATTTTCGCTTCCTTTCCGATAAACGTTCCGTCCATGACGATCGAGTCCCTGACTTCTGCCCCCTCTTCGACCGTGACACCGGAGCCGATCACCGAATTGTGCACCTCCCCGTATATCTCGCTTCCGTCCCCGACAATGCATCTGTCGACGACACCCTTCTCTCCTATATAATTCGGAGGGATCACGTCTCCTTTTGTATATATTTTCCAGAATTCCTCATAGAGATTAAATTCCGGGATGACATCGATCAGTTCCATATTGGTCTGCCAGTAGGAGCCGAGCGTGCCGACATCCCGCCAGTAGCCGTTAAACTCATATGCATAGAGACGGAGCTGTTTTTTTCTGCAGTACGGCAGGACATGCATGCCGAAATCAAGCTGTTTTACCTGTTTCAGCGCTTCCAGCGCCTCCCGCAGGACCCGCCAGCTGAAAATATAAATCCCCATGGACGCCAGATTACCTGCCGGATTTTCAGGCTTCTCCTGGAAGTCCGTGATCCGCCCGTTCTGGTCCGTCACCATGATTCCGTACCGCGGCGCCTCTTCGATCGGTACCGGTTTGACCGCAATCGTCACATCTGCCCTGTTCGCCTTGTGATAATCCAGCATCACCTCATAATCCATCTTATAGATGTGATCACCGGACAGGATCAGGACATAGTCAGGATTGTACTGCTCCATGTACTCGATATTCTGAAGAATTGCATTTGCCGTACCGGTATACCAGTTCGTATTTTCCAGCTGTTCATAGGGGGGCAGGACCGTCACGCCGCCGACATTCCTGTCAAGATCCCAAGGGATCCCGATGCCGATATGCGCGTTGAGCCTGAGCGGCCGGTACTGCGTAAGAACCCCGACTGTATCCACTCCGGAGTTTATACAGTTGCTCAGCGGAAAATCGATGATGCGGTATTTTCCCCCGAAAGGGATTGCCGGTTTCGCCATATTGTCCGTCAGGACACCGAGGCGGCTGCCCTGACCCCCGGCAAGCAGCATGGCGATCATCTCTTTTTTCATCATAAAGTCACCTCACGTCAGTCAGTCATGCAGTCAGCCGGACTCTGCTTTTTCCGGATGACAGCATCTTTTTCAGTCGAGTTAAAGTATAGCATATTGTTTCCGTATAGTGAACAGACATTGTAATGCTTTCAGAAATTTAAACTTTCACTTGAAAATTTTAAACAGATTTCATTTTTAAGGAAAATTATTTTCTTTTACACCGGAAAACACCCAGTATGAAAGCGAAAGATGCATAGACCGGAAAAATATGGTATACTTTCTTCGTCTGTTTATACAGCCGGCCTGCCTGTCCGGGAAGCCGGATTTCAGATAATCTATCTACGAACGGAGTGATCTTCCATGTATCAGATTCAGTTTACATCGCCTGCTTATCTTCATTTTATCGGGATCGGCGGCATCAGCATGAGCGGCCTCGCCGAAGTGCTTCTGCAGGCAGACTTCCGCATCTCCGGTTCAGACGCAAAAGCATCTCCCCTCACAGATCATCTCGCCTCTCTCGGCGCCGAAATCATGATCGGCCAGAGCGCTGAAAATATCCGCCCCGATGCGGACTGTGTCGTCTATACCGCCGCCATTCATCCGGACAATCCGGAGTTCCGCGCCGCACAGGAGCTCGGCATTCCCCTTCTGACGCGGGCTGAACTCCTGGGACAGATCATGCGGCAGTACGGCACTGCCGTCGCAGTTGCGGGCACCCACGGAAAGACGACCACGACTTCCATGTGCGCCCATATCCTGATGAAGGCAGATCTCGACCCGACGGTCTCTGTCGGAGGCATTCTGCCGTCAATCGGCGGAAATATCCGCGTCGGCCGTTCCGGTCTGTTCCTCACGGAGGCCTGTGAATACACGAACAGTTTCCTGTCCTTCTTCCCGACGATCGCAATCATCCTGAATGTCGACGCCGATCATCTGGATTTTTTTAAGGATCTGGATGACATCGCGAACAGTTTCCACCGCTTTGCATGTCTGCCCGGTGAAAACGGCACCCTCATTATCAACAGGGACACAGCGAAATACGATACCGTCACGGAAGGCATCGAAGCAGAGCTCATCAATTACAGCCTTGAGCAGGAAGCGGACTACACCGCACAGGATATTAAAACTGACGATAACGGCTGCTGCTCCTTCACCTGCCTTGAAAGAGGCGCCGTGCTCGGCAGCTTTGCGCTGAGGGTGCCCGGCATCCACAATGTCTCAAACGCACTGGCCTCCATCGCACTCGGCAGGAAGCTCGGGCTTTCCCCGGAAGTGATCAGCGAAGGGCTCCTGTCATTTACGGGCACTGACCGTCGCTTTGAGTACAAAGGAGAGACCTGCGGAGCGGTCATCTATGATGATTACGCGCATCACCCGACAGAAATCCGGGCGACGCTCACGGCCGCGCTCGGCAGACCTCACAAAAAACTGTGGGTCGCATTCCAGCCGCACACCTATTCAAGGACGAAAGCCCTGCTTCCGGAGTTTGCTGACGCCCTGACGCTTGCGGACAGCGTCATCGTCGCGGATATCTACGCCGCCCGCGAGACGGACAACCTCGGGATCTCTTCCGCGGACCTCGCGGAAGCTGTCCGGGAGAGAGGAACCGAAGCAGTAGATTTTAAAACTTTCGATGAAATCGAAGCCTACCTGAAATCACAGCTTCAGGACGGCGACATGTTGATAACCATGGGCGCCGGAAATATCGTTGATGTCGGGGAATCCATGCTCGGCAAATAATATTGTCCACCTTATCAACAACATCCACACCCCTGTTTGCACAGCCGTGCGCCCGGGGTGTGGATGATTTTGTGGATGCGTATGGTTAATTATTTGCTATACTGTATAGACAGCCTGCGGCATTCCCCGCGGGACGAAATGTCAGAATACAGGTGTATCAGCAAAAATGGATACCATACGCATAAAATCCTGCTTTTCACAGGACGTAACCGTAATTGCAAATGATTTTCTGGACCGCTTCCTCCCGGACGCCAACGGAGACTTCCTCAAGATTTATCTGTGTCTCTTAAGAACAGCCGGCAGGCGAAGCGATTCTTTTTCCGTGTGCAGTGTGGCCGACCGTCTCAACTGCACTGAAAATGATGTCCTCCGTGCCCTCCGCTACTGGGAGAAAGAGCGCGTTGTCCAGCTCACTGCCGATGAGGACGGAAAGATTACCGAAGTGGCCTTCACCAGCTACTGTTCTCCCGACAGGGAAACCGCTCCCGCCGTCATGAAAGCCTCCCAGATCACGTCCGAACGGATGAATGAACTGGGCGAAAACGACGACATCCGGGAACTGTTCTTCATTGCCCAGCAGTATCTGGGCCGGCCGCTGACCCGCTCCGAAATGCAGAAAATCTGTTTCTTCTATGATAATCTGCGCTTCTCGGCGGACCTGATCGACTATCTCATTGATTACTGTGTCAGCAGGGGGAAAAACAGCTTCCATTATATGGAAAAAGTAGCGCTCAGCTGGAAGGAGCAGGGCATTTCCACTGTTCATGAAGCGCGGATGAACGTAGGAAACTATCACAGGGAGTACTATGACATTCTCAAGTGTCTCGGGATCAATAACCACCATCCCGTAGACGCGGAGATCCGGCTGATGAAGAAATGGCTCGAAAAGTACGGATTCTCCATGGACATTATCAGGGAAGCCTGCACGAGGACGCTGATGGGGACGGGCAAACCGACGCTGAATTATACAGATTCCATCCTGTCCCGCTGGTATCAGGCCGGCGTCCGGACAAAAGAGGACATTCTGGAACTGGACAGCAGGAAGGCGGAAAAAACCGCCTCCGGAAAGAAAAGCGCTTCCTCCTTCTCCGATTTTGACCAGAGAACTTATGATTTTCAGGAGCTTGAATCCCTGCTCACCGAAAAGAACTGATTCCGGAGGAACTCCATGCCCCTTACCAATGCCCAATACGATGCCGTCATGCGCCGCTACGATGCAATCCGCGAGCGCAGCCGCTACGAACTGAACGAACGCACGGAAGAAGTCTATGCAGCCATCCCCGGGATGGCTCTTCTCGATGAACAGACCGCTTCCATGAGCATGAAGGCGGCGGAGATGCGGATCGCGGATCCGGGTGCGGATCTCTCAGAGTACCGGCAGGGTCTTCAGGACGTGGCCGCCGAAAAAAGACGGCTTCTCCTCGAAGCCGGTTTCAGCGCAGACTACCTCGAGCCCCGGTACGAGTGCCCGCACTGCCTGGATACCGGTTATATCAACGGTGAAAAATGCATCTGCTTCGAGCGGATCGCCGCGGAGATGCTCTACGGGCGCTACCGTCTGCAGGACGAGCTTCAGCACGAAAACTTCGATCACTTTTCATTCAGCTTTTATTCTGATACAATAATAGACAGTTCCACAGGCCTGACGCCGCTCGCTTCCGCCAGAAACGGGCTGCGCGCCGCTCAGGAAACCGCCTCGCGTATCGGCGAACCGGATAATAATCTGTACCTCTTCGGCAGCACCGGCACGGGAAAAACATTTCTCGCCCACTGCATCACGAAGGCCGCGCTGGATGCAGGACATTATGTCCTCTATTTCCCGGCTCCGGATCTTTTTGATGTCCTCAGTATTCCGCCGGGCGGAAGAAACGGCGGATCTTCCGGGACGGGACGGAGCATGATCCTCGACGCGGAGCTGCTGGTTATCGACGACCTCGGGACGGAACTGAAGAATGCTTTTACGGTTTCCGAACTTTTCCGCATCATCAATGAGCGCGCTGCCGGAAACCGCTCCACCGTTATTTCCACAAATCTTTCTCTTGAAAAACTGAAAGAAGCATACTCCGAGCGAATCTTCTCAAGAATCGTCAGTCTCTACAGGATTGTCCGCCTGACAGGCGACGACATCCGTTTACAGAAAAAACTGCTCAGCTAATCTTTCTTAAGACGGAGGCTTCAAGCATGCAGGATATTCAGAAAGACACATCACTGAAACCCGAGATGAATACTATCCCGGAGGGGCGTCTCGCGATCATTCCCCTGAAAAGCACGGAAGAGATCGGCCGGAAGGTCGATGCATTTCTTGTCAAATGGCGCAAAGAAAGGGTTGAAGCCGGAATCATATCCGGAGATAACGGCTATCTCCGCGATTCCTATATCGTAAGAGCAGAAAACCCGCGTTTCGGCTCCGGTGAAGCCAAAGGCACCATCCGGCAGTCTGTACGCGGTGACGACCTGTATCTCATGGTCGACGTCATGAATTACAGTCTGACCTATCAGATGAACGGCTTTGAAAATGTCATGTCCCCGGATGATCACTTCCAGGACCTGAAGCGCGTGATCGCAGCAGCGGCCCACAAGTGCCGCCGTGTCAATGTGATTATGCCCTACCTCTATGAAGGGCGCCAGATCAAACAGAACGGCCGGGAATCCCTGGACTGCGCCGGCGCCCTGCAGGAGCTCATTGACCTGGGGGTAGAAAACATTATTACTTTTGACGCGCATGACGTGCGTGTCCAGAACGCTATCCCGCTGAACGGTTTTGAGACGGTCTCTCCGAGTTATCAGTTTCTTAAAAACGTGCTCCGGTGTGAGTCCGATCTGAAAATCGACAGCGGCCATATGATGACCGTGAGTCCGGACGAGGGCGGCATGAGCCGCGCGATCTACCTGGCAAATGTCCTCGGGATCGATATGGGCATGTTTTATAAACGCAGGGATTATACCCGCCTTGTCAACGGGAAAAACCCGATCATTGCCCACGAATTCCTCGGCCCGGAGGTCGAGGGGAAAGACATCATCATCATCGACGACATGATTTCCTCCGGGGAAGGCGTCCTGGAAACCGCAAAGCTCCTGAAAAAGAAGAAGGCGCGCAGGGTATTCATCTGCGTGACGTTCGGTGTTTTCACCAACGGGATCGCCGCTTTCGACAAAGCGTATAAACAGGGACATTTTAATAAGCTCATCACGACAAATCTGGTCTACCAGCCCGAAGAACTGAGCACGAGGCCCTATTATAAGTGCTGTGATATGAGCAAGTTCCTGGCGCTCATCATTGACACGCTTAATCACGACTGCTCACTTTCCAAACTGCTTAATCCCGTGGACCGCATTCACCGGGTCGTCGAAAAATACAACAGCGGAAAAGCCGTATAAAGGCTTTTCCGCTGTTTTTCTCTATTTCATATCCTGTACAGTTTTATTTCTGTACCGTCAGTTCCCCGTTTTCCAGTGCGATCACCAGTGTGTCTCCTTCGCGGACATGACCGCCGAGGATCTCTTTTGCCGCAAGCGTCTCGACTGACTGTTGCAGATACCTCTTCAGCGGCCGCGCGCCGTAAACCGGGTCGTAGCCGTGGTCGATCACATACCGGACAGCCTCATCCGTGAGCCTGATGGACAGCTGCTGCGAAGCCAGACGCTCGTTGAGTTCAGAGATCAGGAGTTCAATGATTCCGCTGATATTATCCTTCGTGAGCGGACGGAAGAGGATCGTCTCATCGAGACGGTTCAGGAATTCAGGGCGGAAACGTGCCCGGAGCTCAGCCTGGACATTCTGCGCCGCCTCTTCACTGATCTCCCCGTTCTCCGTTATGCCGTCCAGCAGGTACTGCGAACCGATATTCGAGGTCAGGATGAGAATCGTGTTCTTGAAGTCCACCGTCCTGCCCTGGCTGTCCGTGATCCTTCCGTCGTCAAGTACCTGGAGCAGCACATTGAACACATCGGGATGTGCCTTTTCAACTTCGTCAAACAGCACGACCGAGAACGGTTTCCTGCGGACAGCTTCCGTAAGCTGGCCGCCTTCATCGTAACCGACATATCCCGGAGGCGCTCCGATCAGCCGGGAGACGGAGAATTTCTCCATATACTCCGACATATCGATCCGCACCATATTCCGTTCGTCGTCAAACAGATATGCGGCCAGTGTTTTCGCCAGTTCGGTTTTTCCGACGCCCGTCGGGCCGAGGAACAGGAAGGAACCGATCGGCCGCTTCGGGTCTTTGATCCCCGCTTTCGAGCGCAGGATCGCATCCGAAACCTTCTGCACCGCTTCATCCTGTCCGATCACCCGCCTGTGCAGCTCATCGGAGAGGGAAAGAAGCTTCTCCCGCTCTCCGGCCGTGAGCTTCGTCACCGGGATCCCCGTCCACTTTGACACGATTCTGGCAATTTCATCGTCAGTCACCGCTTCCCGGACCATCGTAAGATCCTTGTCCCTGAGGAGCGCTTCCGCGTCTTCCAGCGCTTTCCGGACCTTCGGCAGTTCGCCGTACTGGAGTTCGGCAGCCCGGTTGAGGTCATACGCCCTCTTGGCGATTTCGATCTGTTTATTGATCTCGTCGATCTGCTCGCGGTAATTCTTCAGGCCTTCGACAGCCGTCTTCTCATTCTCCCACTGCGCTTTCCTTGTATTAAAGTCATCCGTCATGTCGCCGAGATTCTTCTCGATTGTCTCAAGCCGCTCACGGCTCAGCTGATCACTCTCCTTTTTCAGGGCCATCGCCTCGATCTTCAGCTGGGTAATCCGCCGGTTCAGTTCATCGAGTTCTGTCGGCAGGGAATTCAGCTCCGTCTTGATCAGCGCGCAGGCTTCATCCACGAGGTCGATCGCCTTGTCCGGCAGGAACCTGTCCGTGATGTAGCGGTTGGACAGGACCGCGGCGGATACCAGCGCATTATCCGTAATCTTTACGCCGTGATAGACTTCGTAGCGCTCTTTGAGGCCTCTTAAGATTGAGATGGTGTCTTCAACCGTCGGCTCGTCGATCATGACCGGCTGGAAGCGGCGCTCCAGCGCCTTGTCCTTTTCAATATATTCGCGGTACTCGTCGAGTGTCGTGGCGCCGATGCAGTGCAGCTCCCCGCG
>CACZTA010000283.1 GCA_902783935.1 uncultured Lachnospiraceae bacterium
AATATGCTGGCCTATACCGGCACCTACGAGGGAAAAGAAGTGACCGTGATGGGATCCGGCATGGGGATCCCGTCCATCGGCCTTTATATCACGGAGCTGTTCCGTTTCTTCGGAGTTGAGGCGGTCATCCGCGTCGGGTCGGCAGGCGGCCTCCGCGAAGATGTACATGTGCGCGATGTCGTGATCGCCATGGGTGCATCTTCCAATTCCGGTTTCCAGGATGCTGTGGACCTTCCCGGATTTCTGGCGCCGACCGCTGACTACGGAATGCTCGCCGCATCCGTGGAGGCAGCCCGGGAACTCGGTGTCAGGGCAGATGTGGGGAATGTGTACACATCTGATTACTTCTATTATCCGAATGACAGCGCGGAGATTAACCGCAAAGCCAAAGAGACAGGGCATCTGGCGCTTGAGATGGAGACGGCCGGCCTCTATATGCTGGCGGCGCTTCACGGAAAGAAAGCGCTCTCCATCCTGACGATTTCGGACCACATTTTTACGGGTGAGGCACTCACGGCTGAGGAGCGCCAGGACAGTTTCCATGAAATGATGGAAATCGCTCTGAAGACGGCTGCCAGAATTACGGAATGATTTTTTCGATCCCGTCAGGAACGCCGGGGTGTTCCTGACGCAGGTTTGTATTCGGTGTCAGAGATTAAATTTTTATGAATACATCCGCACAATCCTTGTCCCGTATTGTGCGGATGTATTATTATTATGACTGGAGAACGCGGGAAGCGTTCCGGATGGAGAGACAGACCATGAAAGATTTTTTTGCGAGAATGAATGAAAAAATAAGGCAGATGATGAGCGGCCGGTGGGGAGCGGACCAGCTCTCCCGTTTTCTGCTCGGCACTGCTGTCGTGTTTTTACTTCTGACATTTTTTACCGGCAGCCACCTTTTCAGCGTGCTGGGGCTGGCGGTTCTCCTATACAGCTATTACCGGATGTTTTCAAAGAATTTTGAAGCGCGGAGAAGGGAAAATGACTGGTACCTTGCGAGACAGGACCGTGTGACGAAAACACTCCGGATTCAGAAAAAGCGCTTCAGCGACCGCCATGAGTTCCGCTATTTCAAGTGCCCGGGCTGCGGACAGAGCGTGAGGGTGCCGAAGGGCAAGGGACACATCATGATCACATGTCCCAGATGCAGGACACAGTTTGATAAAACGGTATAAACAGCGGGCATACAGGAGGCGGATCGGACAGTGTTCGGCTATGTGACAGTCAATGAAAATGAACTGAAGGTGAGAGACGCAAAACGCTATAAGGCTTTTTACTGCGGACTGTGCCGGTCGCTCAAAAAGAGGTACGGGCTGAGAGGGCAGGTGATCCTGCCGTATGACATGGCGTTTGTGGATATTCTGCTGAACGGCCTGTATGAGCTTCCGCTTACGGAGGAAGACAGGAAATGCATCGTCCATCCTGTCGGAAAGCAGCATATGATCTATAATGACATCACGGATTATGCGGCCGACATGGGACTCCTGCTTGCGTGGTACAAGCTGCGCGATGACGCGGAAGATGACCATGACCTGAAAGCGGCGGCTGCTTCCCGTGCGCTTAAAAAACCTGCCGGACGCATTGCCGGAGCATGGCCGCGCCAGGCGGAAGCCTGCAGGCGATATGTCGACACGCTGCGCACATATGAAGAGAAGAAGATCTATGATCTGGACCTGGTTGCCGGCCTCTCGGGAACCGCGCTCGGGGAAATCTTCGTCATGAAAGAAGATGAGTGGGCGGAGGAGCTCCGCTCGACAGGATTTTATCTCGGAAAGTTTGTCTATCTGATGGATGCCTATGAGGATCTTGAGAAGGATCTTGAAAAAGGGCATTACAATCCGTGGGAACCGTACCGGGACAGGGTGGATTTTGAGGCTGCTGCAGAGAATATACTGACGATGATGATGGCGGAATGCGCAAAACAGTTCGAAAAGCTGCCGGTCGTGCAGGACATTGACATCCTGAGGAATATTGTTTATTCTGGCGTATGGATGAAGTATGCAGAGCTGAGACGGAAGAAGGAAGCAGATGATAGCAGATCCTTATAGAGTGCTGGGTGTTGATGAGAACTGCTCAGACGACGAACTGAAAAAAGCATACAGGGAACAGAGCAAGAAGTGGCATCCCGATGTCAACCTTGACCGCCCTGAAGAAGCGGAGCAGCGCTTTAAGGAGATTCAGGAAGCCTACAGACAGATCACTGACGCCAGGGCGCGGGGAACCAGCGCATACGGGCCGGGCAGTTCCTACGGAAGACCGGGGAACGGTTATTCCTCTTCACAGGGATACGGGTATCAGGATTTCGGAGGTTTTTCGGGCTTCGAGGACTTTTTCAGGGAATGGGCAGGCTATTCCGCGGAAAGAAGGCAGCAGGAAGAATCAAATGAAATGCTGGCGGCCAGGAATTATATCAATAACGGCCATTACCGGGAGGCGCTCACTGCGCTGATGCAGGTTGACGAGAGCGCGAGAAATGCGCGCTGGTATTACTA
>CACZTA010000284.1 GCA_902783935.1 uncultured Lachnospiraceae bacterium
CATTTCATCATATGGTTCCGCGTGACATTCCCGCATATGCCTGATGATGGTCGCAAGTATGGCCTCATTTTTTGCGTCTGTCAGCAGACAGTCCCGCACGGGAATCAGATAATGCGTGTGACCGGCATAAAACCCGGCTTCTGTTTCAGTTCCCCCGCCCGGGGTCCGGACCCGGCCGACCGGATACTGCGCCTTATTGCGATAACGCAGCGGCCTTTCCATCCCGAGTGTTTCCCGCACTTCTGTCCCTTCAAGGCCCCCGATCTTCCTGAGCGTCTGCGCCACATATGCCTGTTTCCACTGAAGCTGAGCCTCATACCGGTATTCCTGCAGGGTGCAGCCGCCGCACCGTCTGGCTTCCGGACAGACAGCCGGCACCCGGTCCGGAGACGGATCCGTAATCTCGAGGGCTTTGGCATAAGCGTAATGCTTTTTCGGCCGTGTGACCACCGCGCGGACAGTGTCGCCGATGACCGCATCTTTGACAAAGAGGGTATAGCCCTCTGTATGGCCTATACCCTCTCCGTTTTTTGTAAAGTCATCAATATGGATATTTACCGTATCATTTTTTTTCATGGCTGGTCTGTCTTCCTCAGATTGGAATCAAAGAACCGGTTAAATCCGAGCCACTTGTCGGCGGGGGACGCATTTTCCAGAACTTCTGACATCGTCTCCAGTTTGGCGTCAAGATTATCCGCGAGATTCAGCGCGATCGCCTCAATGATGGCCGGCTTCTTCGGAGATCCGTATTCATATTCCCCGTGATGCGCGAGAATGCAGTGCTTCAGTTCGGTTTCCAGGACCGGTGGAAATCCTTCGATCGCCGATGCACGGTCATGAATCATCTCGGCCCCGATCATAATGTGGCCCAGCAGCTGGCCGTCGTCCGTGTATTCATTTGTCGGAAAATAGGAAAGCTCTTCCGTTTTTCCGATATCATGCAGGATTGCCGCCGTAATCAGCAGGTCCCTGTTGACGGCGGGATAATTGTCTGCAATATAGCTGCAGAGCTTTGTCACCGCCAGCGTATGCTCCAGCAGCCCCCCGACGAAGCTGTGATGCACCGTCTTTGCAGCGGAATGCTTCGCAAACGAAGAGGCGAATGCATTGTCATCGATAAAGAAACTCCTGAGAAGCGCAGACAGATAGCGGTTCTGCACACTGCCGGCATAACTCATGAGCTCCTGATACATGACCTTCGTATTTTTCTTTGTCACAGGCAGGTAGTCGGAGGGAATGTATTCGCCTTCGTCCGCTTTTCTGACCTGCTTGAGCGATGCCTGCAGGGAGCCGTTGAACATGCTGACCGTGCCTGCGACATAGATATAATCAAGCGCTTCAAACTCGCCGATGGCATCGGAATTAGGATCCCAGATTTTGGCGTCGATCTGGCCGGTCCTGTCCTGCAGGATCACACTTTCGTAGTTTTTACCGTTCTTTGTCACGGCGGACTGCCTGTATTTGCAGAGATAGACATCCTGAATGCGTCCGCCTTCCCGCAGTTCACTGATAAATCTCACTTCGTTCTCCGATCTCAACTTCAAACGTCTTCTTAACGTATCCGTCCGCGCCCTCCCGGAAGACATCGAACGTCATGCTGTCTCCGGGGTCCGCATCCGCGATCATTCTGTGAATCCGGCGCATCTCTTTGACAGGAGTATCGTCCACAGCCGTAATAACATCCCCCGGCATAATCCCCGCCCTGTCTGCGGGAGATCCGGAAACAATCTCGCTGATGTACACGCCTTCCGGCATTTCAAGAGCTTCTGAAACGGCAGCCGTCACATTTTCACCGGTTATGCCCGCATATCCGGACTGCCGCTGCTCCATCAGGTCTTCAGCGATAACCATGAGCTCCTCCACCGGGATGGCTGTCACCGCTTCGATCCGGTCATCTGAAAAGAAACTTGTAATCCAGCCGGTCACCCGGCCTTCTGTATCCGCCAGGACGCCGTTTCTGATCACTGAATCTGACATATCCGTCGCAATCAGGGTAAACTCGCTGTCAGTCGTTTCCACACTTGTGATGCCGGATATCACTCCGCCGAATTCACCGTTTTCACTATACCCCAATACACTTCCGAACGCAATGGCATAATCCCCTGCCTGCGGACTGCCGGACTCGGGATACTGCGGAACCCGGCACATATCCCACGTCCCGCTGTCCATTTCCCCTTCATCCAGGGAAATGATGCAGATTCCGGTGATCGGGTCGCCTCCCGTGAACTTCGCGCGGCATACTTTTCCTCCCGGCAGCGTCACCAGGATTTCTTCCGCCTTCTCCAGGATATTCAGATGTGTCAGGATATAAATGGTTCCGTTTTCTTTCCGGAGAATCAGTCCGGAGGCGCTGATTCCTTTTTTGTGCGTCGCCTGAAACCAGTCTTCCTTCGCAGTAAGGCCCGTCACCATTACAACCGAACGGCTTACCTCGTCGTTGATCTCCCCAAGCCCCCTGTTCAGCGCATAAAGGCGGTGATCGATCCAGTTCCCCGCTGACTCCGGATATCCCGAATCTGATGCAGGGTCTCCCCCGGATTCTTTCTCCGCTGCCGGCTGTTCCGACGAAGCCGCCGGTTTTGCAGCATTTTCAAACCGCGCTTTCGCCCGGACAAAAACAGCCGCAGAAGTGAGGCCGAAAAGAACGGCCAGCGCTAATACGAATCCCACCAGGCGGAGAACTCTCCGCAGTGAGAACGGACGTTTTTTTATCTCTTCAATGATAACCGGTGTTTCTGTAAGATCCGGCTCTTTTTTAGTATCCTCAGACATTTGGTCACCAGCTGCACATAAACGTGCTTAAGGATTGTCAGCCGTCCCCTTTTTCTGTCCGTATGATCTGTCCCGGAACCGGCAGAGTCAATATTAAGAAATAGTCAGCAATTTTATATTATAGTTTCTGATTGTGAACAAACTATTACCGAAATCAGAAGAATTGCTTTTCCCGGACCCCCGGATGTTGTAAACTGTTCTTATGAATGAGAAAGCATTACATATCCTTGAATTTGATAAAATCGTAAACCAGCTGGCTGACTTCGCTTCTTCCGGAGCCGGCCGCGAGCTCTGCCTGAACCTGCTTCCGTCTGACTCTCCTGCGCTCATCAACCGCATGCAGGATGAAACGGCCGCTGCCGTCGACAGGATCCTGAAAAAAGGGAGTGTCTCATTCGGAAGCACTTACGACATCCGCGCCTCATTGAAAAGGCTCGAGATCGGCAGCAGTCTCGGAATCCGTGAACTGCTCAGGGTCGCCAAACTGCTGGAAAACGTCTCCCTCGTCCGCGCGTGGGCCAGAAAGGAACGCGACAACGAAGGGGATGATGTTCTCACGCCCTTCTTTTCCTCCCTTGACCCGCTTACCCGGGAAGCGGAGGAGATCCGCAGATGCATTATCTCGGAAGAAGAAATCAGCGACTCGGCTTCACCCGCTCTCCGCTCCATCCGCCGCAGTATCCGCACGACGGGTGACCGGATCCACACAGAGCTAACCCGTCTCGTCTCCACTTCAGCCAGGGATTATCTCCAGGATTCGATCATCACCATGAGGGACGGCCGTTACTGCATTCCCGTCAAAAATGAATGGCGGACGCAGGTGCCCGGCATCGTCCACGACACCAGCAAGGCCGGATCGACAGTCTATATCGAACCGCAGTCCGTGGTCAGGATGAACAACGAGATCCGCGAACTTCAAATCAAAGAGGCGCAGGAAATCGAGGTCATCCTCTCCCGCCTGTCGGAAGGGCTGGCCGAAAAAACCGGCCTTATCCGCTCTGACTTTGAAACGATGCGGGAACTGGACTTTATCTTTGCCCGGGCGCGTCTCGCACTCGATCAGAACGCGGTACGGCCGGTCATCGGTACCGACGGAATCATTGATATCCGCCGCGCGCGCCACCCGCTGATCCCGAAGAAGACAGCCGTCCCCATCGACATCCGTCTCGGGGAGACCTATGACCTGCTCGTCGTGACCGGCCCCAATACAGGCGGAAAGACCGTTTCCCTGAAAACGACCGGACTCCTGACACTGATGGGCCTCGCCGGCCTGCATATTCCGGCGGGGGCGGAAAGCCGTATTTCCGTTTTCCGGGAAGTTTATGCCGACATCGGGGATGAGCAGAGCATCGAACAGTCGCTCTCAACATTCTCGTCCCACATGACAAATGTCGTGGCCTTCCTCCATAAAGCGGACACTGAAAGCCTCGTTCTCTTTGACGAACTCGGAGCCGGCACGGACCCCACGGAAGGCGCCGCACTGGCGATCGCCATTCTGAGTTATCTCCACAGCCGCGGAATCAGGACGATGGCCACGACCCATTACAGCGAGATCAAGATCTACGCCCTGCGCACGCCCGGCGTGGAAAATGCCTCCTGCGAATTCAATGTCGAGACGCTGTCGCCCACGTACCGGCTGCTCATCGGGGTGCCCGGAAAAAGCAATGCATTTGCCATCTCGAGAAAGCTCGGCCTCGACGAGATGATCATCGATGAAGCCCGTTCGCTTCTCAGCAGGGAGGACGCTTCCTTCGAAGACGTCATCTCCGATCTTGAAAAACAGCGCGCGGACCTCGAGGAAGAGCGGATCCGGGCGGCACAGGCCAGGGACGAAATCGAAAGGCTGAAGAAAGATCTCCGGAAAAAGGAAGATCATTTCTCCGAAAAGCGGAAGAACATGATTTCCGATTCCTCCGAAGAAGCGCGCAGGATCCTGCAGGAAGCCAAGGACTATGCGGACAGGACGATCAGCTACTTCCAGAAGCATGGCGGAAACACGAGGGAAATGGAAAAAATGCGGACAGAGCTCCGTCAGAAGATCGATTCTCTCGGAAAAAATGTGAACCAGCTCAGCCCTGATGCAAAGAAGAAGGGGACTCTCTCCGCTTCCGACCTGCATGTCGGGGATCCGGTACGTGTCATCAGCCTCGGCCTGAAAGGGACGGTCAGTTCACTGCCCGACAGCAAAGGGTCCCTGTTCGTCACAATGGGCGTCATGAGGACCAAAGTCCGGCTGGATGATCTCGAGCTTGTCGAAGAAGAGGAAATCACGGCACCGGGCTACAGCCGCACCTCGACCGGCAGAATCAGCATGGCCAAGTCCATGTCGGTCCGTCCCGAGATCAATCTCCTCGGGAAAACCGTGGACGAAGCATGTGCCGAACTGGATAAGTATCTCGACGACGCGGCGATCGCGCATCTTGAACAGGTGCGGATCGTTCACGGCAAGGGAACCGGCCAGCTGCGGAAGGGCGTGCACCAGTATCTGAAAAAGAACAGGCATGTCACTTCCTTCCGTCTCGGGGAATTCGGGGAAGGCGATGCAGGTGTCACGATAGCGAAACTGAAATAACTGAGAGGGAAGGAATCACTTAACAGAGAGGGAAATGTATGGCTTACAGGCAGAAGATACTGATTGTCGACGACGACAGTAATATAGCAGATCTCATCTCGCTTTATCTGAAAAAGGAAATGTTTGATACGGCCGTTGCCCCGGACGGGGAATCGGCGATTCAGATGTACAGAACGTTTCTGCCGGATCTGGTCCTCCTGGACCTGATGCTTCCCGGCAAGGACGGTTACCAGGTCTGCCGCGAGCTCCGGCAGCTCGGCAGGACGCCGATCATCATTGTCTCCGCAAAAGGAGAAACATTTGATAAGGTACTCGGGCTTGAGCTCGGGGCGGATGATTACATCGGCAAGCCTTTCGATTCCAAGGAGCTTGTCGCCCGCGTGAAGGCCGTGCTCCGCCGGTTCCACAGGGAAGAAGCCGCACCCGCACCGACAGCCCCGCTCCAGGTAGTGCGGTACCCCGGGCTCACCGTCAACCTGACAAATTATTCCGTCACATATGACGGAAAAGAGCTGGACATGCCGCCAAAAGAACTTGAGCTGCTCTATTTCCTGGCATCCCAGCCGAACCAGGTCTTTACCCGCGAACAGCTTCTGGACCATATCTGGGGCTATGAATATGTCGGCGACACCCGCACCGTCGACGTCCACATCAAGCGTCTGCGTGAAAAAATCAAAGGACAGGAAAACTGGAAAATCGGTACCGTCTGGGGAATCGGCTACCGGTTCGAAGTAAAAGCATGAAACATTCTCTGATAAGGAACCTTCTTCTCTCCTTCGTTATCCTGGCCCTTTTATTCCTCCTGATTTCCTTCATTCCGGGCCGGAACATGACGAAAAAGGAGACATACCGCATCTATGCCGCTTCAATGAAGAGAGAGCTCGCTGTTCTCAACGACCTCTCTCATGGAGTGCTGGCCAGAGAAAC
>CACZTA010000285.1 GCA_902783935.1 uncultured Lachnospiraceae bacterium
ACCTTGTCGCCGACTGCGACATCAACGGACTTGATCGTCAGCGTGCCGGATATATAGGCGCCCTGGATCCTGTCCGCATGTACGGTTCCTGTCGTGTAATTTGTCGACTCAAACAGATAGGCGTTTGACGTGACATCATCGTACAGGTCAGCGACACTGATCACTTTCACAGGAGCCGTGTTCATGGTCCGATAGGCGATAAGGCCGCCGTATATGCCCCCGCATGCCAAGGCTGCGACGAGAATTCCGATCAGTATTCTCTTCAGTGTTTTATTCACTGCCGGAATCACCTCCGCTTAAGACACCGTCAAAAATATGGTAAACAGTTTTCGCGTGCTTTGCAATATTCGCGTCATGGGTAATCATGAGGATCGTGGATCCCTTCTCATGAAGCTGCTCAAACAGTTCCATAACCTGCTTTCCCGAAGAAGAATCAAGGGCGCCGGTCGGCTCGTCCGCCAGAAGGAGCGTCGGTTTGCCGACGATTGCTCTCGCGATGGCGACACGCTGGCACTGGCCGCCGGACAGCTGGTCCGGGAAGAAAGTCATACGCTCTTCCAGACCGACCGTCTTCAGGGCTTCGGCGGCGCGGGCCCTTCTCTCCGACTTCCTGACATTTCCGAACAGGAGAGGGAGCGCCACATTATCCAGGGCATTCATTTTGGGAAGAAGGTGGAAGGACTGAAAAACAAATCCGATTTTTTTATTGCGGATTTCCGCCAGCTGGTTGTCATTGCACGCGGCAATTTCCTGTCCGCTGAGCACATAGCTCCCCGAAGTCGGAACATCGAGGCACCCGATCAGGTTCATCAGTGTTGTCTTGCCGGACCCTGACGGTCCCATGATGGCTATGTATTCCCCTTCCCTCACGTTCAGGTTCACATTCTTCAGGACATGGACCTTTGACCTGCCCATCGGATAGTCCTTATTGATATTTCTCATCTCAAGTATCATCCGACTGCGCCTCCGGTTTCTTCAAAATCATCCGGAATATCCCCGTCCGCGGTAAAATCATCTCCCTCAAAGGGATCGTATACCTCTTCGCCTTCAAAGGCAAACTCACCGCCGTCTTCGTCCAGTTCAAATCCGCCGTCATCAGTGAACTCTTCATCGAACTCCTCTTCGTCACCATAGGCGAATTCTTCTTCGCCCATCAGATCCATGCCTTCGATATCGGAATCAGCCCCGTTCTGGAAAGCATTTTCATCGTTTTCACTGCACAGGAGACCTTCCGTAAGCTGGTCGGAGGGGTAGGCGATATAATCGGTCTCACTCAGGCCCTTGCTGATAACATAAGTGTCCGCCTCTTCATCATATTCGCCGAGTGTAACACTTCTGCGCTCGAGTTTCCCGGAAGAATCCTCAGCCCAGATATACGGATCCTTATCCGCATCAAGGATATAGCCGGACGCAAGCCTGATCTTTCCGTCCGGTTCAGGTGAGCCGTCATCCACCCGCATATAGACATGCTGGCCGATGATCAGTCCGTCCAGGTCCTCGATATCGACATAGAACGTATATTTTGAAGTAGACGTCATCTCATCCGTTTCACCGCCGAACATATCCTCATTCTGTGATTTCTGCGGGTTTTTATAGTCAATCTCGGACACTTCCCCTGTCCAGGAGACATTCTCCTCCGTGCGGGAATAGATCCGCATCGCGCTGCCTTCAGTCACTGCGCCGCGGTTCTGCTCGTTGATGGTTCCTTTGATTCTGTAATTGTCGATCTCCACGATCTTAATGAAGGCAGAGGTGTCATTTTCTTCCCCGCCCATATCATAAGCGCCGGGATCCGTCTCCTCCTCGTCTGTCGACGAGTTCCCTTTATCCGCCGTTCCGGCTTTCGTAATCCTGCCGCCGAAAGGCGCGGTCACCGTGACATCCGAAGCGGAATCCTTCAGTGACTTTATCTCCTTTTCTTTCTTGGCAATATTGTATTCTTTTTCGCGGATCGACAGTTCCTGCTCCCTGATTGTCAGGGAATACTCCAGCTGCTTGTCGGCAGATGCCTTCTGCTGGGCCTTCTCCAGATTCGACAGCGTTTTTTTCTCGGATTCGAGGTTGGCCTTGTCAATTTCAAGCTGCAGGCTCTCCGTCTCAATCGTATCCTTTATATCCTCTGCATCATATTCAAAAAGAGGATCGCCGCCGTCTACGATGTCTCCTTCTTTCACAAAAACCTTTCCGACTTTTCTGCCGGTATCCTTGCTGATGGATTCCTCCTTGCCGGTGCTTACGATCCCCACAAACTGCTGGTGCTGCATGATATCCGTCAGGCCTGCAAGCATCGCAACAGACTGGACGGGAACCGTTCTTTCGGTCGAACTGCCGCAGCCCGAAATACTGACTGCCATAACGCATGCGGCGATTAGCGCCGTCGTTCTTTTTCTCATCTGAAGATCCTTTCCGAAAAGACCGCATGGTGTCTCATAATATATGCTATTATACACAGACGTATGTGATTTTCGTGTGAACTGAATTCAGTTGTGATCAGACCGCGATTGTGATAATATAAGTTCTGACTATTTTTTGTTCTTTACGGTTTTTGAGGTTTTTATGAAGACTGCTATCGTCACTGATACGAACAGCGGGATGCTCCCCTCTGATGCAGAGGAACACGGTATTATCCTGCTGCCGATGCCGGTTATTATTAACGGCAAAGAATATCTCGAACACGTCAATCTGACGCCCGAGCATTTTTACCAGCTTCAGGCAGAGGATGCAGAGATCCATACTTCCCAGCCGTCCGCTGGGGATGTCATCGATCTCTGGACCGACCTGCTGAAGGATTATGATTCAATTGTCCATATCCCGATGTCGAGCGGGCTGTCCGGCACCTGTGCAAGTGCTGCCCTTTATGCGCATGATTTTGACGGCAGGGTCCAGGTCGTTGACAACCAGCGGATATCCGTCACCATGCGGCAGTCCGCACTTGATGCGAAAGTAATGGCGGACCGCGGGATGGAAGCCGCGGAGATCAAACGCATCCTCGAAGAGACCAGGTTCCGTTCCCACATCTATATCATGATGGATACATTGAAGTATCTGAAAAAGGGCGGCCGGATTACTCCGGCAGCGGCAGCCATTGCAGGCGTCCTCCACCTGAAACCCGTTCTTCAGATACAGGGCGGAAAGCTCGACGCCTTCGCGAAAGCCAGAGGAGTGAAAAACGCAAAAAAAATAATGACGGAAGTCGTTGAAAAAGAAATCCGCGAAGAATTCGGGGGGCTTGATGCAGATCCGCCCGGTGCGTGGATCGGGGTTGCCCATACGGGAAACAGCGAAGAAGCGGCGAGGTTTGCCGAAGAAACCGCCGGGCGTTTCCCCGGCTTTGCGATCCATACAGACGAACTGCCTGTCAGCATCGCCGCCCATACAGGGCCCGGCACTCTGGCGCTCACCTGTACGGAGGTGCTCCCTGAAGGTGTACAGTACCGTTAACTGACAACATAAAACAGGCTCCTCTTTCATTGAGGGGCCTGTTTTTTTCCGCGTAAGGGACGCCGGTGCGCCCCTGTACACACATCTGACTTCTCACTCACAGAGAGTAGTCATATTTTTTTCTCGCAAAATGAGTTTTACGATAGATCATCATGGACGCCGCCAGTTCCGGACGTCCCATTTCCCCGAGATATGCAACTGCCTTCCCCGCGTCTTCATCCTTCTCCGGAAAACCGCATCTAAAGAGCATAGTCAGAAGTTCCGGTCTGTCAGCTGTCCCGATCATCCGTATGATATCATGAAGATGCATCTCCAGCATTTCCATATACCGTTTTTCAGAGGTCTCTGTCAGTTCTTTTCTCCAGACAAGCCGTGACAGAAGCATTTCCACCCTGCTGAGATCCGGATACCATCTTTCCAGCTTCCGGTCATATTCGGCAAAATCATAGAGTTCCCCGTTTCTCCCGAATCCCCGCAGCAGGTCTTTCAGCAGATAGGGATTTCCGTCAGGAAACCGGATCCGCTCCCCGTCCGGGAAGACTGCTTCCTTCAGCGCCGTTCCGCTGAAAGCATTTTCGCCGATTCTCAGGAGTTCCCTGCCGACAGTAAACGTTCTGACGGGAGTGCGGAGAAACGCATATCTCCCGATTTCCGTCGTCCCCGGCAGAAGGGCGGGCTCGTTTCCGGAACCGAACCATCTGTGGAGCCTTATGCCTCCGTTCCCTGAAAGACGTTCATATAAACCGCCGTCTGCCTCAAAAAAAACAGGATTGCCCGGATCTGCTTCCGCTTTAGTGATGCCGGGAGACGCGCTGTACATATTCCGGATATTTGCCAGGACCCCCTCCGGCAGGATCCTGAGGGATGCCGGCAGGCGAACGCACCGGAGCGCTTCCCGGCCTTCAAAGACACCCGGGAGGATTTCAACCGTTCCCTCTCTCACAGTAAAGCTGTCTGCATCCCGGCAGGGCTGGACGCCTTCAAGCGTCTGTTTTCTGTAAATTCCAAAGCCGTCTGTGGTGTAGCGGGCATTCCCTTCCGCAAAAACCACCCTGCACGGCAATGCCGAAACGCCGCGGATCCTGCGCACACTCGCCGGGACTGTCAGTTCCGTTACCCCTGTCCCTGCGAGAAAATCTTCCCCGATCTCAATAATCCCCTCAGAAAGAATCACTTCGCGGAGCTGCATACACAGTTCAAAAGCATGGGGCAGAATCCGCCTGACCGTACCGGGAACCCGGATTATTTCAACAGACTGTCCGGCTTCCGCAAATGCATGGCTTCCGATCTCGGTGACAGGCATGCCGCCGAGCGTCTCCGGTACCCGGACCTCTTTTTCCGCCCCCGTATACTCTGCCGCCGCTGTCCCGTCAAACGTTTCACGCCATTTCCAGCATCCTTCAGGCGTTAGTCCCCTCTCCGGCATTTATGCCTCTCCTTTTCTGTAGTTCTGTACCATTTTCTGAAGTTCGGCACTCCGCTCATGGAGCATGAACCGCTTCTGGTAGCGGAAATACGTATCACAGCCGTATTCAGAGATAAAGGCTGCCGCGTCCGGGTTCATCGTCATCTCCGTCACCGCAACAAGCATCTCATTCCCGTCGCCGAAGCACTCCTCGATAAACGAAAATCCCCGCTGCAGGCGCTCCGACACTGTCGTGCAGGTCTCTTCAAGCAACCGCACCTCCCCGTCAAACATCCGCTTCATGACAGCGAACTGTTCGTCCGTGTCTTCTGTGCGGGTGAGCCGGATCTCCTTCCTGACCTTCTCCGCAAAATGTATCCCATAGAGATACATTCTCTGTTCCCTGTTAGAAATGCTTCTGGCTTCTTTCAGCTTTCGCAGGGTTTCTTCCGCTTCTTCTCCGATACAGGACAGCGCTTCGGTGGCGCTTATGCAGACGCCGTCCGCCAGGTCCCCGCGGACCGAGCGCAGCTTCGGAAGCAGTTCCCGGACCTGCTGTTCCTTCTCCACAGCCTTTTCCGTCTCCGCAAGCAAGGCCCCCGTAATCAGCTCCGTGACCGTCAGCCTTTCATCGAAGTCCGCCTGCCGGGCGCGTTCGAAGATCTCAGAGGGAGCATTTCCGTCAAGTATCTCCCCGATCCGGTAATCTCCCCTGTATTTCGAGAACAGCTCATACCATGTCGCAAATTCTCCTGCGACCCTCGGGTGCCTGATATACTGGCTGATCAGCCTTTCCGTCACCGGGAATGCCATCTCTTCATAGAGAAAGAGCGCTTCCGAAAGATCTTCCCATCCCCTGGCCGTGACATACCGCTTTCCCTGCGCATTCTGCTCAACGATATAAAAGTCTTCATGGCGGGTCTCAAGATAGGACTGTACTGACATGTGCAGCCCTTTCTCCGCAGCGTAGCGCTTCCAGATTTCGTAATCGGCCTCTACTTCCAGCAGCTTCAGCCGGTCCAGCGTCACGATATCAAATTCCCTGACAGACCGGTTGAAAGCAGGCGGGTTCCCGGCTGTCACGATGACCCATCCCTGCGGCATCCGGTGGCTGCCG
>CACZTA010000286.1 GCA_902783935.1 uncultured Lachnospiraceae bacterium
CTGAAGCCTTTCTTCGACATCCCGGAAGGCTGGGATGCTGTTGTTCTTCATATAGCCAGTATCGTGACATCCACCCCCGACTTTAACCAGAAGGTCATTGACGTAAATGTCGGTGGAACTAAGAATATCATCGAGCTCTGCCTTGCCACACCGGGTGTGAAGAAGCTGGTTTACTGCTCCAGTACCGGTGCTATTCCGGATCTGCCGGGCGATGACGCCGTAATGAAAGAAATTGACTATTTTGACGAGACGAAAGTTATGGGCTGCTACGCCATGAGCAAGGCGTGGGCAACGCAGGAAGTCCTGGATGCGTGCCATCACAGGGGACTGAACACCTGCATCGTACATCCCAGCGGAATTATGGGCCCCGGCGATTACGCGGTCGGTGAGATGACGAAAAACCTGATCGATATCATTAACGGCGAGATGGCCGCCGGAATCGACGGCAACTTCAATATCTGCGATGTGAGGGATCTTGCCGCAGCCATGATCAGCGCGGTGGACAAGGGAAGAAGCGGGGAATGCTATATCCTTGCTAATGAAGTCCTTGCGTTCAAAGATTTCTGCCAGATGTGTACTGAAGAGAGCGGCGGCAAAAAAGTGAACTTCTTCATTCCCGGATGGGCAGCAGGCGTTATGGGCCGTGTGATGGAAGAGCTCGCAAAGAAAAAAGGTGAAAAGCCTATACTCACATCGTTTAACGTGTTCATGCTGACGAAGAATAACCACTACGATTCCTCTAAAGCGAGAGAGGAACTCGGATACACGACAAGGCCCTATAGGGAGACGATCCACGATATGGTGGAGTGGCTCATTGCGGAAGGGTTTATTGGGAAAGAAGACGAGTCAAAAGCGGAAGCCTGAGGCGGCTTTAGTCTGATTTCAGTTTGAAAGGAGTAGAAAAATGGCGAATGTATGCGTTATAACCGGCGGCGGAAGCGGCATGGGTCTGGAAACTGCCCGACATATACCGAAGGACGTGATCCTCGTACTCACCGGCAGAACAGTGTCGAAGCTCGAACATGCGAAAGAGATCCTGGAAGCTGAGGGACACAGAGTCTATACGACGGCCTGCGATGTTTCCGTTCGCAGAGATGTGCATGAACTGTGCCTGTTTGCAGCCGGCCTCGGCACGATCAAGACCGTGATCCACGCGGCAGGATTGTCCCCGACCATGGGTGATGCGGAAAAGATCATTATGGTCAACGCAGTGGGAACAAAAAATGTCAACATGGAGTTCTTTAAATACATGAACGACGGAGGCGTGATCGTTGATATCGCTTCCAGTTCCGCCTATGCAGCACCGGATATTCTGGCGATCCGCCAGATCTTTGACGAGGCTGAGTATCAGGAAGAGAAGTTTGTGAAGCATATGTTGGGAGAAGCGACACTTCCGCCCGGAGAAGAGAACGCCCCCGGATTTGCTTACACGCTGAGCAAAAAATTTGTTGTGTGGTACGCACAGAAGTGCGCCCATGAATATGCAGGGAAAGGAATCCGCGTGGTTTCTGTGAGCCCGGGCCTGATCGAGACAGATATGGGGTCCCGCGAAGTGGAAGCATGGGATTACGCAAAGGAAATGATCGAGAATACTTGTGAGCACAGAATGGGCACGGCAGCGGAAATGGGATTCACGATCGCAATGATCGCTGACGAGAGAAACGGATACCTCAGAGGTATCGACGTTCTGATCGACGGCGGCGCTTCCACCGGAAAGCAGTTTAAGAAGAAATGATGCCATGAGACTATACGTTTCATGATAAAATGAGAGCCAGAGGAATAATTCTTCTGGCTCTCTTTTGACATTCATTTTGGGAAAGGACATTTCATGGATTATAGAGATAAGATCGATCCTGAGCTGAGGAAAACGGCGCGGCAGATGCCATTTAACAGGCAGATCATCAAAATGGGCAATATCTTTCAGGCCGCGGCATTAAGACTCATGAAGATTCCGGGCGATGTGTCGGCACAAATAATTGAAACGGAAGGCTATCAGCAATTAAAATATAAGACAGAAATATTCACTCCGGCGGACGCAACAGGGCTTATGCCTGCACTGCTCTATATCCACGGCGGCGCGTTCTGCTACAAAGCAGCGACTTATCACAAGAAGCTGGCCTGTATTTACGCCGCAAAAGCCAAATGCAAGGTGTTCTTTCCGGATTATCATCTGGCGCCGAAGTATCCGTATCCGGCTGCTGTGGAGGATATCAGAGCCTAATACAGATATGTCGCGGGGCACGCGGAAGAACTCGGGGTCGACAAGGACAGGATCGGACTTGCGGGAGACAGCGCAGGGGCGACGATCGCCGCGATGATCTGCAATGAGTACGAAAAAGATAATCTCATAAAACCCTGCCTGCAGATGCTGGTCTATCCCCTGACAGATGCGGACATGGAGACAGAGTCCATGAAAAAGTATACGGACACGCCCTTTTGGAATTCCACGAATCAGCAGAAGATGCGGGCGCAAAGGTGGAATATAATGATACAAAGGGTACCTTCCACGGCTACGATATGGCCCTGAACACAAAGATCGTCACCGCTTCAGTCAAAAAGAGAATTTCATTTTTAAGAAAACACTTTTGAGGAAACGGCTTATGAAATACGATTTTGACAGCTATTTGTTATACGAAGTCACTTCATCCTCTCTTTATACTGCGAAAGTCGTGGTCGAGCTGAACGTTCCCGTTCGCGGGGAGGTTCTAAGAGAAGCTGCGCAGAAAGTTTTCCAAAGGTTTCCGTATTATTCCCGTACAGTCCGGATCGATGAGCAAGGCGGCTATGTGTTGGAACCGTGCGAAAAACCGATCTGTGTTTTTGAAGAGGGAGATCCTGTGACACTGGGAACAGAGCAGACTAACGGACTTCTGTTTGCGGTCACCTACGGTCCGAGTACAGTATATTTTAACTTCTGCCATAATTTCTGCGGCGGCTGCGGTGCCATGTTGTGGATCAAGTCAACGCTGTGGCAGTATCTGACAGACGAGGGCTATGCGATAGACCCTGAGGGAATCCTTATGCCCGGAAGTCCGATCCCACCCGAAGAGACAGCTGTCCCGGATCCGGAATCTTTTCCTGAAGAAGAGGTGATCGGCCGATACAACGGCGGTGACAGTTATGTCCCGATTAAGGACTACATTCCTTATTTAACGATGCCGTCCAAAGGCGGTCAGGTTTATTACCCGATCACCATAGATAAGTCTGCCCTGATGAAATTTGCGCGCGAAAATGACGGCAGCCCAAATTCCATTCTCTCCGCTGCCATGTTCAGAATGTGCAGCAGAGTATTCCCGAAAGCCAAACAGATATCTTCCGGAATCGTCTGTAATTACAGGAAGGATGTCGGATGCCCGGAAACCTACAGGGATCTGGTGAGAGTCATCCACGCCAGATATATGCCGACAATGAAGGATTGGCCGATCGAGAAACTCAGTACGGTGACAAGGGGATCCATGTACCTGCAGATGCAGCCTGAGATAAGCCGGGAGACATACAGGAAGGTCGCAGCTTACAGGGAGAAGATTGATGAGATTCACGGTAAAACACTGAAGACCGCTTACGCGCTAAAGAACAGTCCGCTGCGCAACGGAGTGAAG
>CACZTA010000287.1 GCA_902783935.1 uncultured Lachnospiraceae bacterium
CCTGCTTAGTTCCCTGATAAAGAATCCGTACGTACAGGCGGCTATGGAGGGCATGAAATCAGCAGTTGCGGGAGTCATTCTCGCGACGGGCGCCTATATGGTTCTGCACGGCTGTATGGGGCGGCTGACGGCCCCGGCACCTGATCTGACGGCGATTGTCATGACCATTGTACTTGCAGGGATATATTTCGGATCCCGGAAAACCCCGGTAAAAAGAATATCTCCCATTGCCCTGATCGGGATCTCGGCGGCGATGGGGATTCTGGTTTACGGTTTCGGGTAAAATAAGGAGACAGCATGGAGAAAGCATTAAAAGAATTCAGCCGGTATGACCGGCTTCCGAAAGGAGAAACAGATGATAAACTGATACCGGGATGCCTGATCCTTGAGGGCGGAGGCTGGAGAGGCCTCTATACCCAGGGTGTTCTGGACGCCATGATGGAAGAAGGCATCCGACTTCAGACGGTAATCGGCGTGTCAGCGGGAGCCATGTCCAGCCTGACATATGCTTCCGGGCAGATCGGCCTGTCCGCCGGAATTAATCTGAAATACCGCCATGATCCGGATTACTGCGGGCCGGGAGCGCTGAGAAGCGACCATGGATTCACCGGATTCCGGTATTTCTTTAAAAAGATCCTGCCGGAATGCGGTTATGACTGGCAGCGCATCCCGGCGGAGATGCGTCTTGTGGCTGTGGCTGCAAACTGCTTCACCGGCGAGGCGGAATATTTTGAATACGGGTCCTGTCATTTTGAAAAAGCGGTAGCGGCTTCGGCGACCGTCCCGTTTTTTTCAAGGCCTGTCGTCATCAGGCAGGTCCCGTATCTGGACGGCGGATGCGCGGACCGTGTGCCATATGAATGGGCTCTCAGGGAAGGCTATGAAAAAATCGTGGTCGTGAGAACCAGGCATAAAGAGTATCGGAAGAAGGCGGACGGCGGAAAGAAAGCGAATGCGGCCTTTTACTGGTATTATCCGAATCTTCGCCGCGCTCTGGATTCTTCCGCGGAACGCTATAATGCCTGTCTTGACCGGCTGTACCGGGATGAATCGGAAGGGCTTGTTTATGTGCAGACACCGGAAGAACCGGTGCACGTCAGACGCTTCGAAGGAGATATGGAGAAGCTGGGCGGACTCTATGAGACAGGATACCGGGAGATGAAAGAGAGAATGCCGGATCTGAAGCGATATTTATTTGTTTGAACGGATCATTTTTGATGAATTAAAGACATCAGCTCTCTGCAGCAGGACTTCCTGCAGGGAAAATTCCATGAAAACAGTGAGGATGGATCATGAAAAAGCCTACGCAGTTCAGAATAGAAATTCACCGGCAGAGCGGAGAGACGGCTGCCGGCATGGTACCGGTCAATCAGGGGGACACAGCGCTGGGAAATACTTGCGTCCGTCTTGAGGAGCGCTGTTTCGGACAGATTCAGACAGTCTCCCTGCATCTTGATCTGCTGCAGGAGGATCATTGGGTTTTTGACGGACTGGAACAGAAAGCACCTGTCCGCGTTTATGTGCCTGTAGAGCCGAAACCGGAGAAGATGACGGCATTATATCTGTTCAGCGACTGGTGGACCCGTCCTGCTTTTGCGGAGCGCTTTGAGGACATTCCTTCAAAGACGCAGGTTCTTCTGCTCAAGGGAAAGGACTCTTTCACCTGTTTTGTCCCAATGGTCGGGCAGAATTGGAAAGCTGCTGTCAGCGGGGGAACGGAAACAGAACTCTGTCTGGAACTGAGTGCCGGTGTGGGCGGCTATATGAGCGTGGACGAACCTCTCTATGTCCTCGCCGAAGGTGCTACCGTCCGGGAGGCGGTACATTGTGCCTTTTCCTGGCTGGCCGGGGAGAAAGGCATCCTCATGCGCAGGGAGCGGCGCCTTCCTGAACAGTACAGGAGCCTTGGCTGGTGCAGCTGGAACGCATTTTACACAGATGTGGATGAGGCCGGCCTGCGAAAGAAGGCTGAGGAGTTTGCGGAAAAGTCCGTCCCGGTCAGATGGATGATGATCGACGACGGCTGGATGAGTACCCGGGATACCTTTCTGACGGACTTCGCACCGGACAGGAGAAAGTTTCCGGACGGCTTCTCCCGGATGATAAAGGACATCCGGAAAACCTCCAGTATACGGAAGTTCGGAGTCTGGCACGCTCTGGGCGGTTATTGGAGCGGTGTACAGAAAGATTCAGACCTGGCCGGGCGGGAAGCGGAGCACCTCACAGAGTGTACCAATGGCCTTCTCGTTCCGAGCCCGGAAAACGGGGCGGAGTTTTATCACCACTGGTATCAGCTGCTCAGGCGTGAGGGGATTGAATTTGTGAAAGTGGACGGACAGAGTACCGCCGCGAGATATTTCGGAAACACTCTTCCCGTCAGTTCTGCCGTCCGGG
Organism: uncultured Lachnospiraceae bacterium; assembly: GCA_902783935.1. Lineage (GTDB taxonomy): Bacteria > Bacillota > Clostridia > Lachnospirales > Lachnospiraceae > Chordicoccus. Next base: position 2,395 of record CACZTA010000287.1, read on the forward strand.
GCATGAATGAGGCGCTGGAGAGCGGTGCTGCCCTGATGGACAATAACATTCTCAACTGTATGGGAATGGCCATGGAAAACGTTCTTGCGCGCCCCACATCTGCCGTGTCCCGGAACAGCGACGATTTCTTCCCTGACCGGGAGGGCAGCTTTACAGAGCACCTGATGGAGAATGCCTATAATGCGCTTTATCATGATGAACTCTACTGCTGCGACTGGGATATGTTCTGGACCAGCCATCCTGATGGCAGAAAACACAGTCTCCTGAGAGCGGTCAGCGGCGGCCCTGTGTACTTCAGCGACAGATTGGGCGAAACAAATCCCGACGTGCTGCGGCCGCTCGTCTATCTGGACGGTACACTCCCGATGATGATCCGCTCTGCAAAACCTGCAGAGGACTGCGTGTTCTCCGACCCGCGGACGGGCGGTGTCCTCAAACTCCACAACGCCGGTCCGTGGGGAACAGGCGTGGCCGGCGGCATTGCCGTCTACAACCTGACCGGAGAGCAGCAGGACTTTTCCTTTGCCCCATGTGATATTCCCGAACTGGAGGAATCCGGGCGGTACTGGGTCTATGACTGGTTCAAAAAGAGCGCGTGTTCCCTGGGAAGAGAGGAGCGATTCGGGGGGACCATGGACGCACAGGGGTTTGGCTGGTATGTCATTTTGCCTGCGAGAGAATCTCTGTCCTGTCTTGGACTCACGGAAAAATATGCGGGTTTTACGGCGGTCGAGAGTGTGTCGGAGGTTCCGGGCAGTACAACAGTCGTGCTTCGGGAGAAAGGCACCGTCTCATGGCTGTCGAACCGGAAATACAGCCATGTAGAATTGAACGGAGAGGATGTCACGGAACAATTGTCCGCAGGAGAGTATGATGAATCAACAATGCTTTTCACCTTGCGGGCGGAAGAAAAACCTGAAAAAGCAGTATTATGTGTACGGTGGTGACGAAAAAACACTTGTCAAAAAACAGGGAAGGTTTATAATGAGAAATGGTTTAGTGCG
>CACZTA010000288.1 GCA_902783935.1 uncultured Lachnospiraceae bacterium
CACTGCTGAATCATGATACTCTGGTCGCTCTGCTGATCCATCTCGATGTACTCATAGCCTGCTGCTTCTGCAGCGTCCTTGACGCCCTGGGAAAGTGTTACATAGTATTCCCACGCCATGTTGTACGCAGAAAATGCGATCGTTCCCTTGCTTCCCGCATCATCTGCGCCGACAGCATATACTGACAGGGAAAGTGTCATGATTGCTGCCAATACGACTGCAACTGCTGATAACCTTTTTTTCATTTCTGCCTCTCCTTTGCTTTACATGAATAATCTGACGGTTACCGGGTTTCTTTATGACTCACGGAGGGATTCCGTGCAATCATCTTTTTGCGGAAGCTTCTGCCTCCATTCTGCGGATCTGCTTCCTGATTCTGTAGCCGGTGATCAGTTCACTGAAGAAATCAAATGAGAATGCCACCAGAAGAATTGTCCCCATGACGATTCTCTGCCACTGGGCGTCCACATGGAACTGATTCAGGAGATTCGTGATCAACGCGTACAGCACTGCCGCAAACATAGTATTTGCGATACTGCCCTCGCCGCCGGAAAGCTTTGTGCCGCCGAGGACTACCATCGTGATTGCGTCAAAATGGAAATTCTTCGCGACGTCCGGGGATGCCAGGTTCTGTCTCCCGATCGTGAGAATCGCGGAAAAGCCGGTGCAGAAACCGAGAAGGGCAAATGCAAGCATCTTGACCTTTTTGGTATTGATGCCGCTGACACGGCTCGCGAGCATCGAATTGCCCAGCGCTATGACTTCACGGCCGTACATGGTGCGGTTCAGCAGAACAGCCGCACACACGCCGAGCACGATCATGATGACAAACGGGATCGGGAAGATTCCGATATTCTTGTTCGCAATATTCGTAAATGATTTATTCGTGATCGTGATGCCGTAAGCCCCGTTGAAAATATATGCATATGCCCGGAAGATATAATAAGTTCCGAGTGTCATGATAAATGCGGGCAGGTTGCAGTATGCGATAACCGCTCCGTTGAGAAGGCCGCTGAGCGTCGCAGTGACGATCGCGAACACCACTGCCAGCGGCACGCTCCCGGTGTTGTTGACCACGGCTGCGGTCATGATGCCGACCATGGCCAGCATGGAGCCGATCGAGAGATCGAAATCGCCCATGATAATGACGAACGTCATACCGATGGCGGCTATCCCCGTAATCGACGCCTCGCGGAGGATGCTCTCCATGTTGCTGAGGCTGCGGAATGTCGGACTTGCTATTGACATTACGATCCAGAAAAGAATTAATACGACGGCTGTCATATGGCCGCTCAGGCTGATTTTTCCGCTTTTATTCATGCCGCACCGATTCCTTCCTTCAGCTTGGACTGTGCACGCATTTCCCTGATGCCGTTCAGAATCAGCGCAAGGATAAAGACGATTCCGATGACCAGCTGCTGATAGTATGTGTTGACATTTAAAAGGTTCAGGCCGTTTCTGATGACCGTGATCAGGATGGATGCGATCAGGGAGCCCGTCAGGTTTCCGGAGCCGCCTTTGATCGCCGTCCCTCCGAGCACGACGGTCGTCATGACCTCAAGTGCGAAATCCTCACCGATCGATGCCTTACCGAACATGACCTGCGCCGTCTTCATAAAACTGGATACAACTGCCGTCAGCGCTGTCAGGACAAATACCGCGATCACTATGCGGTCGACTTTGATCCCCGAGGTATGCGCCGCCGCTTTATTGGAGCCCACGCTCCGCACTTTCATGCCGAATGCGGTTTTGTAATAGACGAAGTAGCAGACAGCGTAGACAAGCACCATCAGGATAATCGGGAACGGAATGCCGAAAACCGTTCCGGACGAGATAAACTTGACGGAGGTCATGCCATACAGCGGGATATCCGCGCCGCTGGACATCAGGACCGCAATACCGCGGATAATGATCATGGAGACCAGTGTCGCCGCAAAAGCCTGGATATGAAGCTTCGTCACGATCAGGCCGTTTGCGATGCCGACGGCGACGCCTACAGCCACGCCGACAATTATCGCCGGCAGAAGTCCTTTCGTCGAAGCGACCTTCGCCATAAAGACACTGACCAGCGCCAGAATGGAACCAATCGACATGTCAAATACCCCGGCTGTATAGGCGAATGTCATGCCTGCCGCAGCAATGGCCGTCAGGGACACCTTGACGAGGATATTCCGTATGTTAAAGACTGTCGCCATGTTCGGCTGCAGAATTGTAAAAATAATGAACAGGGCAACGGTCACCACCAGCAGGCTGAGCGTATTGAAGTCGATTCTTCTCTTTTTCATTGCGCCGCCTCCTTTGCTCCGGATACACTGTCATCTGTTTCAGTTTTAACGCCTGCCGACATGGAGAGGATCGCTCCTTTTGTAAACTCGGCCCGGGAGATCTCTCCGCTCGTCCGGCCGTCCCAGATCGCAATGACCCGGTCGCTGACCTTAATCAGTTCGTTCATATCGGAGAAGATCGCCAGAATCCCCAATCCCTGGCTGGCAAGCTGATACAGGAGCTTATAGATTTCTTCCTTGGCACCGACGTCGATGCCCCGGGTCGGCTCCCGCATGATAAACACCTTTGTGTCCAGCAGAAGGTCACGGCTGAGCAGGACCTTCTGCTGGTTTCCTCCGGAAAGATAGGAGATTTTCTGGCCTTCATGGTCATATTTGATCGCCATATAATCGGTCATCTTCCCCAGTTCTTCCATCTCGCTC